>JAEWDG010000144.1 GCA_023390215.1 Bacteroidota bacterium
CTACTGCAATTGTCTTTTTACTTCGTGCGATCATTGCGAGCACTTCGCTGCGTTTCATAACAGGTATACCCAGGCTGATGGTTTTCTGTACTTCTGGTACAGTATCTTCTATCGCTGTAGATACAACCACAAGGTCGATATTCTGATGAATGCCTGAGCCGTCCTGAGAAAAACAGGCAATTCCCGCCGCCGAAAGTTTACCGCGCGTATCATCTGCAGTGCCTGTGTCAAAATAACGATCGCTGCCCGAAACGCTTTTCCCGATCCCCGAAAGGTATTGGGCGATAGCGCTCATCCCCGTTCCTGCTATCCCGATGAAAAAAATATTTTTATATGCTTCCAGGGTTGGTTTCATGAAGGCAATATTAATTAATGTATCGCTAATGGATTAATTTAACAGCAGTGTTCAAACCGGAATGTTGAAGATTGCGTTTATCGAAAAAAATATTTCCATGTATTTCCGTTCTATTATTGCTGCAGCCCTGGTCGTAATGAGCGCCTGCGCACAATCACAGGACAAAAAGGTAAGCATACCAAAAGCTGTTTCAAAACTACCTGCTTCAAATGAAGCCGTAGCTACGTTTGGTGAAGGTTGTTTCTGGCATGCAGAGATCGTTTTCCAAAGCCTTGAAGGCGTAAGAGATGCCGTGTCGGGTTATTCGGGCGGACAAACTTCTGATCCGGATTATGAACAGGTAGCGACGGGTAGAACCGGTCATGCAGAAGTGGTACAGGTATATTACGATCCGTCGAAAATATCCTATCAGACTTTGGTGAAGGCTTTTTTTGCAAGTCAGGATCCTACTACGCCGAACCGCCAGGGCAATGATGCCGGAACCGAATATCGTTCCATTGCTTTCTACCGGAATGAAGGGGAAAAACAGGTTCTGGAAAATGAAATAAAAATCCTGAATGCTTCAGGAAAATTTAAGAACAGGATCGTAACGGAAGTTGTTCCTTTCAAAATATTTTATCCCGCTGAAGATTATCACCAGGAGTATATTGCCAATCATCCCAATAATGGCTACGTGCAACATGTGTCGATTCCCGAATACGAACATTTCAGGGCAACGTTCAAAGGGAAATTTAAAAACTGATCAGTCCAGGCTTTTAATCAATCTCCGGTAATCATATTGTAGATCCTCGTGCATTTTATCTACGAGTTTATTGATCTTTTTTAATTGTGACTGATACATATTCACCAGCACCTGGGTCTTTTTTATATTAATTTTTAATTCACGCATCTTTTCGAGGAAATAAAGTAAAACCTCAACGGTTGTTTGATCAGACTCACTATAATTCGTAAACCTGTTTGCCTGTCTTAAAATTTTCCTGATCGTTTTTTTTGCGTAGTACGGATTGGAAGGATGAACGTTTGTAAATTCTTCATCCATGTGCGCTTTGATGTCGGCAACATACTGTTCTTCGTTCCGGGCGTCAAATAACAGATAGGTAAGCAGTTCTTTATTCTCTTTACGAAAACGGGCAAAGCGGTGAACAATATGCCTGAGATCGGCTTCGGTCAGAAGCTCAAGTGCAGCGCGCAGCTCTTTAATAGACGCAGCTTTCATCGCGTTAAAATACGGAATCCAGTCTGACTATTCCATGAAAAAATTACTTGAGAACAGTCTCCCTGGTAATGATCAAGGCAGGGTTGGCAGCAGGAATACCGATCTTAATATTTCGGATATCCTCCTCCGTGATGATATCGTTTATATCCGTAAGATGCTTGTGGATCCTGACCCTGGTTTCCTGGTCATAACTGTGACGCACAGGAATTTTGAATGAAGCAGGATGCGTGTTACTGTAATCCATTAGATTGAAATTTGTGATCCAAAATGCGAAGCAGTGAATGGTCTTTCGGAGATAAGCGGGATTGCGTCCCTGGTGAATTCATTGTAGTGGTGTTCAACATCAGATCAGATCGCAAATGTAGAGGCATTTTTTCGAAACAACGCTGATCAACGTTATAACCTGGATTAACTTTTCCCCACTATCATCGGAGAATCTTGGAAGTTTTACCTAACAGGGCACCATTATGATATACATGCATGGTGTAGGTTCCGGAAGGAAAATCATCCGCCGCCACCGAGAAAAGCAACTTCTTCGGCTCTCCTTTCGTGTAATCGAATCTCAACTTCATGGAGTAGATCTGCTTTGAACCGTCTACCAGTTCAAATGTACCCGACTCCCAGGTTGACTTCTGTATAACACGTCCGTCGGGACGGGTAATTACAACTACCATTTCAATGCTGTTGGCGGTGGGGTTTGGATTCTTAACTATGAATGAACCTATAAATTTATCCGTTTGATAAGCCTGCGCCGTTTCTATCTCTTTGTTATCGGTGACGGTATACGCCGTAAGATGCATATCATAAGCAGAGAAAAAGCGCGTATTAACAACAGGTGTGGTTGCCCGGCCGGAAGAATTTTCGGAAGGGCTGGTATCATAGGAAGCGGGTATCACAGGACTTGTATTGCCCGCTACCTGAGATGACTTGGTGGCCGCCACTTGTTTTAGTAATCCAAGCAGGCGCTTGTTCTCCGACTCCACCATATCATATTTACCCAGAAGATCCTTAACCTTAATTTGCAGTGCAGCAATTTTCTCCTTTGCCAGTTCAAGGTCTGCCGTTCCATTTTTTTCTTTCAGAAGTTCCACCACCTCATTTCTGAGTTTCGCATATTCGGCTACCTGATTATTCATCGGGATACGCAGGCTGTCGGCATACATGATAGAAGTATCTATTTTGCTGCCGAGGCGATTAATGGTTGCAGAATAAATGTTTTCAAGTGAATCGCGGGTCGCTTTTGCCGGGCCGTCTGCAGGAGCAGATGAATTTTTCAGCGTTGGAGAAGGCTGCGTGATAATGATAGGAGCGTTGTAATACCTGTTGTATCCCCAGGTAGTAAGTATTACCAGAGATACTACAAAAAGGATAAGCGAGAAGATTAAGAGAATCGATGCTCTTGTCTCTTTCATTAAACGTAATCTATAACAGGTTTATCAATTCGTTTGTGCCTTAGTGGTGTCTGCAGACAAAACCTGATCAACATAAGCGGAAACCCAACCCACCTGGCCATTTTTTACAAGGAAAAACTGCTTTTTCTCGTAGATCCCTTCAAATTGCCGCATAACCTTTAGTAAAAGTCCTGTTCCTGCGAGCAATGATTCCTGATCGAAAACTTTATTTACTGTTTTAACCTGTTTTTGTACCAACTCACGGTTAACTGCAGGATCTGCCAGTTTTTTTACGATCTCGGTTTCAGACAGGCTATTGTAATTTTTGAGTATCCGGTCATAAAATTTTTCAACATCCGCATAGGTTACCGGAATAACCGGATTCTCTATTAACTCCGGACTGATAAGTGTGGCAACTGACCAGGCTATGCCTCCACTGAAGGCAATATTATCACTCATGTTGTATGCACCGCTCAGGTTAATTGCATACACGATCTCGTCGTTCGCTGAACCTGCAAGTACCCGGTATAACTGTTTATTGAATGCTGAGATCGTTTTTTCACCTTCGATTCTCTTTTCGGCTGCGTTGGCTGTGCTTTTGGTACCCCAGCTCAGTTGAAAAAGTTTAAAATCAGTAAGGTTACCGTTTGGAAAATAGCCACCCTTGGTATTTCCGCTGCCTATGTCTATCAGAAAGGTGTTATAGCGCTTCGCTGCGGGGATGATGCCGATATGAGACAGGCGGGCTTCCTCTTCCGTATTCACTACGTCAACCACACGGGCAGGTTCGTTGATGGCCACACGGAAAGAATCGATCAACCGCATGATCCATTCATTCTTATCGAATTTCACTGCCTGAATTTTAACACCACTACTTACAACGGTGAATATTCTTGCAGAGGGGATATTGTACACTTTATTGGCTGTTCTGTATAATCCGGCAAATGCGTTGACAGTGGCAGTAAATGTTTCGGGGGTGAAACTTATAAAATCCGTATTTGAGGATGTATCCTTCAGAATATTAAATTCCGATGTAGTTTGATCACGGTTCACTTCCACAAGACTCATCTTCACCCCTTTGGAACCAACCTCGATCCCGGAATATACCTGGGATTTCTTGAATTTAAGCTTTAAGCTGGGTTGAGCAAGTGCAGAACCGGTGATGGCAATAAGAGCAAAAAAAGGCAGCAACCGGCGCCATAAGTGAAGGTAGACCATGTATATCAGGTTATGAAGAACTAAAATTAGCCAATATTTTCCGGTATAAAACCCGGAGCAAAGGCCTGTGTAAAAAATGTTATTATATGTAAGCAATGATGACTTAATCTGTAAGAACCAGTTTTTCCATAACATCGCCAGCCCGGATATCATCCAATACATCTAATCCTTCTGTCAACCGGCCAAAGCAGGTATGTTTTCCATCGAGGTGAGCTGTTCCTTCCCTGTCGTGACAAATAAAAAATTGGGAGCCTCCGGTATTGGGTCCGCGATGGGCCATAGACATTACTCCCCGATCGTGATACTGGCGGGGGGCATTTGTTTCGCATTGGATCGTGTAACCCGGACCTCCAACCCCGGTTCCCTGGGGACAGCCACCCTGCACCATAAAATTGGGGATGACCCGATGAAATCTCAGTCCGTCGTAAAAACCTTCCCTGATCAGTTTTTTAAAATTATTCACAGCAATTGGAGTAGCATCATCGTATAACTCAAACTTCATTACACCTTTATTTGTATGTATCTCACCATGGCTGTTCTTTGCTTCCTGCATCCTGTTAATTTTTGCCGCGAAATTAATGCATGGCAAATTTCAAAATGGGATTTTCCAGAGCTTAACTTTTTTAGTTTCCAAACGTTAATATGCCATTGGCACCTTAGTTGTGACTTTTTATAGGATCATAATCTGAAGCGAATGAGTGCAGATACAGGAAAAATGAATAAAACAGCAACTTTCGGGAATGGCTGCTTTTGGTGTACGGAGGCAGTTTTTCAATTGCTGGATGGGGTTCTCGAAGTAAAAAGCGGATATAGTGGTGGTGATGTGGCTAACCCGGATTATAAAACAGTCTGCACCGGAATCACGGGTCACGCCGAATGCCTGCAGATCGACTATGATCCGGAAAAACTAAGTTTTGAAAAATTACTGGAGGTTTTCTGGAACACCCACGACCCCACTACGCTGAATCGCCAGGGAAATGATGTGGGCACTCAATACAGGAGTGTTATCTTTTATCATGATGAACAGCAAAAATCAACTGCTCAGGAATACAAAGATCAGCTCGATAAGAGCGGCATATACAAATCGCCTGTTGTGACTACCCTCGAACCTTTTTCAAAATTCTATCCCGCAGAAACATACCATGATGACTATTACAGGTTAAATGGAATAGCTCCGTATTGCCAGTTTGTGATCAGGCCCAAGGTTGAAAAGTTCAAAAAACAATATGCTTCTATATTGAAATAGGAAATCTATAGTTATCATCAATTGCAACGTGATGTTAATCGTAATTAACGGGAAACTTCAAAAAAAATGTTTTGAAAAGTTTTGATTTGCAAAAACCTTGAGTAATTTTACAGGACTTACCGAGAACTTCTACCACAAGATCACAATTCCACTGAAATTTCCACCAGGCTTTTAACAAAGTAGTAACCGGTATTTGAACCTACATGGATCAGGTACAGGGTGAACGAACATACTCGCTTTATACAGCAGCCGCCATTTTATCCTCAGCAAAGATCAGTTCCCAAATCTCCTGTGAGCCATTTTTTTCTAAACCTCAAACTCAGGAAAAATGCTTACAAAATTTTACTCCAAAACTGCTTTGTTGGCGGTTGTAACCGGCTTAATCAGCTTGTCGGGTTATAGCCAGAACAGTGTAAGACCTTACACCCAGGTTTACTCTGAAAATTTAAAAGGTGGTACCGTACTTTTTGGTAACACCATGATGCACATCATTGACAACAATGCCGTAAACAACACCAAGATGAACGAGCTGGGCAATGCGGCAAACGGACAGGGTGGACTGGGTTTTACCCAGTACGGGAACGACAACGAAAATATGCAGTTCACAGATGTGGATGCAACACCTGCAAACCTCACGGTTTTCAGTACCGGCGCTTCCGGATGGAAATACCTGGCAAATGGCAGCGACCAGGGAACTGCCTGGCGCACCCTGAACAATCCGGGCTCTCCCTGGACATCAGGCACAGGAAGCTTTGGTTTTAATCATAGCCAAACAACCACCATTCCCAATAACGGAGTTACCTCCTATTTTCTTAAAACGGTGAACATCGCGACACCCGCACTTTATTCAGACTTTACTCTTAATTACAGTTACGATGATGCGCTGGTGATTTACGTTAATGGTGCAGAAGTTCGCCGTGTTAATTTGCCCTCTGGAACAATTTCGTATAATACACTTGCATCCTCAACATCAAATAGTTCAGGCTCTGTAACGATTCCGGCTAGCAGTTTTACCGCAGGGAATAATATCATTGCGGTGGAATTACATCAGCGTACATCAGGTAATACAGATGCCTTTTTCGACATGAGTATTACCGGTAATGCATTATCAACTTATAACTCTTCGTCAGCGAACCTGATCCTTCCTTCCGGAACAAATACAGTTAAATTCGCCCGTTTATACTGGGGCGGACGAATCAACAAATCGGCTGTAACTGCAAGCGCTGATACACTGCGCAAGATCCTGATCCGTAAAGGTACTTCAGGTGCATATTCAACCGTTCTGGCACCTGCTTCAAACGTGGATCAGTTCTCTTTGAATTCAACTGAATGGGTGTATCAGAGTTACGTTGATGTAACCAGCTTTGTGCAGGCTAATGGAGCAGGTACATATACCCTCGCGAATCTCCCCGCAACTCCGGGTGCAGTAAGCAGTGGCGGTAAATATGCCGGTTGGTCGATTGTTGTTGCTTATGAAAACCTCAACTTAAGTTATAGCAGTGTTCGTATTTATGATGGATATTCTCAGATATATGACAACGGTAGTCCGGTAACACAACAGATCACACTTACAGGTCTTGATGTTCCCAACAATCCACTTTCAGCAGCAGATGCTGTTATGTCTACTATGGTGTGGGAAGGTGATGGTAACCTGGGCGCAAGCTCCGCGAACCCTGCCGGTGATTATGTGAAGATCAACAACATCGCGGTTAGTAATGCGGTAAACCCTGTAACGAATTTCTGGAACGGTACCATTTCGAAGAATGGCGCTTTTGTTTCGGGAACAAAAAATCCTGATTACTTCAATCAGATGGGTATTGATATAGATGAATTCAATGTGGGCACCGGATATAATATTCAGCCGAATGCTACCAACGTAAATATCGAGTTCGGTACGGAAGCCGATCAATATTTTCCCAGCGTATTCACTTTTTCGATCCGAATGAAGGATCCTGTGCTGAGCCTTGATAAATCAGTAGCAGATGCAAGTGGCGATCAACTGGTGGATGCAAACGAGATCCTGACTTACACACTCAGCGGAAGCAACATGGGTTCGGGCACCGCATACAATGCCGTTATCATAGATACACTCCCTTCAAATGTTACGTATCTGGCAAACAGCATGGAAGTTGTTAATGCGCCCGGGGTAACGGCCGGTTTCAAAACAGATGCTGCTGATGCAGACATTGCCACCAAAGCAGTTGCTAACGGTAAGACCTACCTGAAGTTTAACATTGGCGAAGGCGCAACAGGCAGCCAGGGCGGCCAGGTACCTCAGAATACAAGTTATGTACTCAAATTCAAAGTACAGGCAGCGGCAATTCCGGGCAGCATCATTAACACCGCCCGCATCACCGCCACTTCTCAGGCGGGAGACCAGTTCATCGATGATGGAACTGCGGTTATTTCACCTGCCGGCGGACCTCTGGATGTGAAACTGTTCTCTTTCGATGCGAAACTACAGGGAACTGAAGGCGCACTGAGTTGGGTAACAGAA
>JAEWDG010000201.1 GCA_023390215.1 Bacteroidota bacterium
GAGTAATGCATCCAGAGATTCACCTTCTACATATTCCATCACGATACAATCGCGGCTGCCGATTTTTCTGTACTCATATAACCTCGCGATGTTTGGATGATTTACAGACGACTGTATGGTTGCTTCATTTCTGAATCGTTCAATAAAACTATCCTGGTACAGAATTTTAATAGCAGCCCAGCGGTGAAGCGTTGGATTATACGCTTTATAAACCTCTCCCATTCCGCCTGCGCCAATGCGCTCATGCAGCCTGTAACCATCCACTTCATCCGGCATGTTGTATGTGTACGCCATGATAAAGAGCTCCGGGTGCGCTAATTACTTATCTTCTTTCTTCCCATCAGTTCAAGCCCGTATTTGATAGGCACTGCAAACGATATCTGTGTACCTGCAGCATCCATTTTTCCTGCATAAAAAATACCGATCACATTTCCTTCATCATCGAAAAGGGGGCCACCGCTGTTGCCTGGACCGGTTGCGTTTATGGTTAACTGATAGGAGTCACCAAACGAACTATATGTGATATTCCTGGCGTTTGGCGCCGAAGATGCCGGAACGATCCGGCCAATACTACCCGGCGTTACTGTTGGCGTAGGAATAGTTGTGAACTGGCTGTTTGAATTAAATGGATCCTTCGAATTGCGAACCACAAATTCCTGGGGAGCAACACCTGGATAACCCATCACAACCACAGACTGCCCGGGGTGCACGGTCTCATAATTATCCTTCATCGTAACTTTCGATAGCGACTCAGGCATATCCACTTTAATCATTGCCACATCGTGTTCATCGGAAGGTGTGGACGAAAGTACGGGCCGGCGTAATGCAGTTCCGGCAAAGATCACATTCATATAGGTATTCCTGCCTTTGATACTTCCCCTCCAGGTAGAATATCCTCCCGCTACACGGGCCTCTGCAGGAACCCATCCATACACATCCTGGAAATTAACCGTTACACCCGGAACGATCACAGGATCATTTCCCACAAATCGAACCAATACACCCGGAAATGCATCTGAAGGAAAATCATAACGGGTATTCCATGCGGCACCTATATGACGGTTGGTAAGAATGAATCCATCTTCAGAAACCACAAAACCGGTTCCTGAAACTCCGGCCATACCTACAGGCGCACCAAAATTTACGTTCCTCTTTATGTCTATATATGGTTCTATTTGTCCCTGCGCGTTCTCGATATATGCCGCCGTATACCGGATCACACCATCTGATCCCTTAATGGGAACATATTCGTGCCATAATTCATCGCTGGTGTTCGCGTCAAATAATTGCCATCCGAATTCTATCTGAACAACCCTGTCTTCATTTTCCTTACTGATCACTTCTGCCGACTTCTTATTCATGTTCGCAGAATCTTTCACTATAACCGGTGGCGCCGGCTTTGGAAATAATTTGTCCTTGAAAACATATCCCAGGCCGCCTGCTGCGATGATTAATCCTATGATCACAAGTGCAAGGGTATTGGTGGATTTTTTTCTTTCGCTCATGATCATCCGCTCCACTGTTTGCTTTCCAATACCGGATTTGGCCTGTTCAACGGGATTAACTGTGGTGTGAACACCGGATACGGTAGTAGGTTTTATCGATGTAGGAATTTCAACTACTCTGGTTGCCTGCATCATGTCCTGAGGACGAGGGTATACGTCGAATGTAAAAACGGGCCCGTTCATTCCCAATTGAACTTCATCACCAGGGTTCAATGACTGGGAACCTTTAACGCGATTCTTGTTGACAAAAATTCCATTTCGGCTATTGTTGTCCGTTATAACAAATTGTGGAGGGTCTGAGCTGATCTTTTCAATTTTTCCATGTTCCCGGCTAACAATGGTCTCCTGTTCGGGATCAAACTGGATATCGCTTCCTGCAGACCTTCCGATACTTAATCCTGATTTGCTGAAATCGAATTCTTCTACCTGGTTGCTCTTACTGCCATTCGTATGGCGAATAACATAGCGCTCGATTTTGGTACTCATGTTCTGTAGATTTGATGGTGAATGGTTGATGCTCACAGTAAGCAGGCTTCCAGGGAGTTGGATTGAGTGCCGACAAATCTATAAGCGCAATTATCCCCGTACAATACTTAATCTGAAGTAGATGAAATCCGGATTTTACACTTAAAAACTAACAACTGTTAGTTTAATTTTGAATTTCTTATTTTTGTAAAAAGCGATAATCATGACGGAGATAACAAGCCTTGAAGCCATTTTTCAGGATAAGGTTGACCGGGAAATCAAAATAGAACCGATGGATTGGATGCCTGATGCCTATCGCAAAACCAACCTCAGACAGATCAGCCAGCATGCGCATTCTGAAGTAGTGGGTATGTTACCTGAAGGGAACTGGATCACACGGGCTCCCAGTTTAAAAAGGAAGGCAATTCTGCTTGCTAAAGTTCAGGATGAAGCGGGCCATGGTCTTTACCTGTATTCTGCTGCAGAAACCCTGGGAAGCAGCCGGGACGAAATGGTAGCAGACTTGCTCAGTGGAAAAGCGAAATACTCCTCCATATTTAATTACCCAACCCTAACCTGGGCAGATATTGGTGCGGTGGGTTGGTTGGTTGATGGCGCTGCCATCTTAAACCAGGTTATGCTTTGCCGTACCTCTTATGGTCCTTACGCACGTGCTATGGTAAGGATATGTAAGGAAGAAAGTTTTCATCAGCGACAAGGCTTTGAATCTTTACTCGTACTGAGCCGCGGCACCGAAGCTCAGAAAGAAATGTGTCAGGATGCGATAAACCGCTGGTGGTGGCCCAGCCTGATGATGTTCGGGCCAAAGGATGCGGAAAGCACAAACAGCGATCAGAGCATTAAATGGAAGATAAAGCGAAAAACAAATGATGAATTGCGCCAGCAGTTTGTTGATATGATCGCTGAACAGGTAAAGATCCTCGGTATGACCTTACCTGATCCGGAACTTAAATGGAATGAAGATCGCAAACACTATGATTTCGGTGAAATCAATTGGGAAGAGTTCTGGAATGTAGTCAAAGGAAACGGCCCATGCAATAAACAACGCTTGATCGCCAGGCGTACTGCCCAAGAAAACGGTACCTGGGTGAGAGAAGCCGCGATTGCTTATGCAAATAAAAAAGCCGACCAAAAAACTTCAAAAGCTGCTTAAACAAATGCCATGCAAATAAAGATTCAAAAATTTTACTACGGTGATATTCCTGAAGAAAAAGGCGCGAACCCTTCCGCTTCGGTTTCACGCGACCGGCATGAATGGCCGCTATGGGAGGTATTTATCAGGAGCAAACAAGGACTCGATCACAAACACGTTGGATCGCTGCATGCTGCCGATGCACAAATGGCTATTGAAAACGCGAGAGATGTGTATACCCGCCGCATGGAAGGCATCAGCATCTGGGTAGTGGAAAGTAAATACGTGCACGCGTCTAATCCGGATGATGCAGAGATGCTCTACGATCCTGCAACAGATAAGATCTACCGCCACCCTTCTTTCTATGATCTTCCGGATGCCGTTAAACACATGTAATTCTACTATATGAATGCGCACATAGATTATATCCTTCACCTTGCAGATACAACACTGATTCTCTCTCATCGCAACAGCGAATGGTGTGGTCACGGACCGATACTCGAACAGGATATTGCCATAACCAATATCGCGCTGGATCTGCTGGGGCAATCAAGAAATTTTTACCAGCATGCAGTCAGCCTGATCAATGAAACCTACTCAGGTAAAAAGGAAACGGAAGACAGCCTCGCATACCTGAGAAATGAAAGAGCATTTAAAAATGCGCTGCTGGTGGAACTGGATAAAGGCGACTGGGGTAAAACCGTTTTGCGTCAATTTTTATTCAGCGCCTTCCAGGAACAGCAGTTACATGCCTTATTAAATTCAACAGACAAACAGTTGGCGGCAATCGCGGAAAAATCGCTGAAAGAAACAGCCTATCATATTCGCTGGAGCAGCGAATGGGTAATACGCCTGGGCGATGGAACTGCGGAAAGTCACAGGTGCATGCTCAGTGCCCTGGATGAACTTTGGGAATATACAGGTGGAATGTTTGAACCCGCTCCTTATGAAATAGCATTAAAGGGTACTGTTGCAGCCAACCTTGCAGATTTGAAAAAAACATGGACGGATAATGTAACACAGGTATTAAAAGAAGCAACCCTTCCGGTACCAGGTGATATGTTTATGCAACAGTCTGGCAAGACTGGGATTCATACGGAAAGCCTGGGATTCATCCTGGCAGAAATGCAGTCGCTGCAGAGGGCTATCCCAAATGCGGAATGGTAAATCGTAAACCGATGAGTACCCGTGAACAGCTATATCAAGTTCTGGAACTGGTCACCGATCCTGAAATACCCGTACTAACAGTAGTAGATATGGGAATAGTCCGCGATGTGAAAATTGAAGGGCCTGTTCCTGAGATTATCATCACACCTACCTATTCGGGTTGCCCCGCCTTGGATGCCATCAGTATGGATATCCG
>JAEWDG010000261.1 GCA_023390215.1 Bacteroidota bacterium
CTTCGGAAGCATGAACTATTTCATATGCTGAGGTGGAAAGCCCGGTGCATTCATTCAGATGTTCTCTGATCCGCGATTCATCTCCTATTAATACCAGTCTTGTTTCAGAAGATCGATTTTCAAAAAAAGCAACAACACCTTTTACAGCTTCGAGGGGTGCATAGTCGCCACCCATCATGTCAAGCCCTATCCTGATCATTGGCTAAAATTAAAAATAAAAATTCCAAAATCAGACTTGAATATCAAATCTGGTTTTGGAATCATAATCTATTATAGAAGATCAACTATGCTTTCAATGGAGCTTTCTCAGCTACAAGTTTTCCTTTGTAGTAAAGTTTGCCTTCACTTACATGTGCACGGTGGCGAACATGTGTTTCGCCTGTAACAGAATCCACGCTAAGGGTCGGTTCTGCAGCTTTATAATGCGTCCTTCTTTTTGCACTGCGTTGTTGTGAGTGACGCCTTTTGGGATTTGGCATGACTATTAAATTTTATTGTTTTTTATTAATTATTCTTGAACTTATCCAGGTCTTTCCAAAGCGCATTCGCATTATGCTCAATTTGCCTTGCCTCCATTTCTTTCAATTTTTCCAATACTTCTTTGTTGCATTGAGGACCACCCATTTGATCGGGAGGACACATGCGCTGCATCGGGATGCTTAACATCACGAATTCATAGATCCAGTTGCCCACATCAATATGACTTTCCGTTCTGGAGATATAAAAAACATCGGGATCTTCTTCCGAGTCATTCATCTCTTCAGGATTATCAACCAGCTTCACCAGCACTTTGAATTCATCCCAAAGATCAAGTTTCAGCGGGTTGCCACAACGGTCGCAGGTGACTTCTGTTCTGCCACCTACATCGAACTTAAGGATCATAAAACCCGTATTCTTTTCCAGGGAAAGTTTTACGGTTGCCTGTACATTCGAAAAATCGTGAGCGCCTTTTTCTGCAAAGAACTTATCATCTATCTCGTAACTGAACTCATGAACTCCCGGTTTGAGCCCCACGAAAGCAATCTCGAAAGCCCTCTTGTTCGCCATTTCGCTCAGTTTAAAGGACGGCAAAGGTAAATCAATTTTACCAAATTCACACTTCTTTACTGTTGTTTTACCCGGTTAATACCGATTTTAGCGCGAATTAACCCCGGTTTACCGGCCATTATGCTCAAAAAGCGGCTCAAAATTACGGCTTATCTCGCGTCTGGTGCTCTGCTGCTCCATGTCTTCAGCCTCAATAAATCCTGGGTGGAGGAATATTATAGTCAGGGAATTTACCCACGTATATCTTATTGTTTAAGACTTATCAGCGGAGTATTCCCCTTTAGCCTGGGAGACCTGCTGTATATCCTGGCTATCATGCTGCTGGTCTGGCGCATTTTTCTTTTTATAATTCGCTACAGGTCGATATCAATATCTGAAAGAAAATCCTCTCTTAAATTATGCCTGGTCCGGTCCCTTAACTGGCTTATTGCTATATACATCGTTTTTAATATATGCTGGGGTTTGAATTATAACCGTCCGGGAGTAGAGCGGTCACTCGAACTTGAAACAAAAAGATACACAAAGGCAGATCTTGAAGTGATCAATGAGGTACTCCTAAATAAAGTAAACAATTCAAGAAAGCGGCTCGAATCGGTGGGGAAAATGTATTCAGCCGATTCCATATTCGATCTTTCAAAAAAAGCATATCTGCAAGCTGAACAGCATTTTTCATTTATGAAGATCCGTCATGCAGTAATCAGGTCATCGCTGTTCAATTGGTTGGGAAACTCAGGTGGCTTCACAGGATACTACAATCCGTTTACCGGCGAAGCACAGGTGGATACAGATTACCCGGCGTTCACGCTTCCTTATGTTGCCTGTCATGAACTGGCACACCAGGCTGGTTACGCAAAAGAGATGGAAGCCAATTTTGTGGGTTACCTCGCAGCGGTTCAGGCAAATCATCCCGCATTTGATTATTCAGTTTATTTTGATCTTTTTCTATATGCGAACAGGAACCTCTATTCTGCGGATTCAGCTTCGGCCAACGGTTTCAGACAAAGATTAGATACCCTGGTAAAGCAGGATGCTTTGGAATTGCGACATTTTATGATCAGCCATCATAACCTCGCCGAACCGCTCGTAAGATGGTTTTATAGTATTTACCTCCGCGGAAATGAACAACCCGAAGGATTATTAAGTTATGATAGGGTTACCGGCTTCATTATTGCCTATTACAGGAAATTCGGGAAAATATGAATCAAAGAAATATCAACTGGCTTGCGCTGATCACCGCGATCCTTATTCCGCTCATAATCGGAGGAATGGCTGCATTATTTACCGTACCAAATATTCAGGGTTGGTATCAGGGATTAAACAAACCTTCTTTCAATCCTCCGAAATGGATCTTCGCACCCGTATGGAATACACTGTATGTGTTGATGGGTGTTGCCAGTTACCTTATCTGGCGGGATAGAAAGGAGAAAAATACAACTCCTGCACTCAGCCTCTATTTTATTCAACTGGCGCTGAATTTTTTCTGGTCTTTAATATTTTTTGAATTTCACGCACCGGGTTATGCATTTATTGAAGTATTACTGTTGTGGCTGTTCATCGTGGCCACCATCCTGCATTTCTCCCGCATCAATAAAGCCGCTGCTTGGTTACTGATGCCTTATATTTCATGGGTGAGTTTTGCTACAGTATTGAATTATGAGATCTGGAGGTTGAACTAAAACCTGTTCTTCCACATCATGCTTTCAACCGGCCTGTTTGGCTGCCCGCTATATTTCGCATTTGATTTCTGATTGTATGGAATTTCAATTTCTCCGTCTACGGGAAAATAGATCAGTTGACCGATCGGCATACCCGCATACACCCTCACCGGTTTTTTAACTGAGATCTCCAGCGTCCAGTTTCCGCAAAAACCCACGTCTCCTTTTCCTGCAGTGGCGTGTATGTCGATGCCTAAACGACCGGTTGAGGATTTACCTTCCAGGAAGGGTACATGAGCATGCGTTTCAGTATATTCTGCAGTTACACCCAGATAGAATTCCTGTGGTTGCAGCACAATTCCTTCTTCCGGAATTTCAAAATGGCGGATCGTATTGTGTTTTTTCGCGTCCAGTTCGCCGGCTTCATATACGGCGAGAAATTTTCCGAGATGCACATCATAGCTGTTACTCCCCAGGCAATCCCGTTTATAGGGTTCAATTTTAATTGTTCCTTTATCCATTTCTTCCAGTATGCGCTTATCACTTAGGATCATGTTATGGCTAATTCGTTATTTTGTAAAAATACAAACGGTCGCCAAAAATCGGTTTTAGGTCTCCAAATATGCCATTGCTTTATCAACAAGATATCAACGAACACACCAGACTGGGTCTCTGGCATATAAATGAACCGGAGTCTTTTTTTCTTGATAGGGTGGAACTGACAGTGGCAATCAATCATCCGCACAAAAGATTACAACACCTGGCCGGCCGGTTTCTGCTCACTGAATTATTTCCGGATTTCCCGCTATCATTAGTGAAAATTGCAGATACCAGGAAGCCGTTTTTAGAAGAGGAAGCTTTTCATTTTTCTATTTCTCATAGTCGCGATTATGCGGCGGCGTTAGTTAGCAGAACTTCGAGGGTAGGGGTTGATGTGGAGATGATCTCAGAAAAATCGTTGAGACTCAAACACAAGTTTATCAATGCAGATGAAGACGACCTGTTGTCAAACAAGGGCTGGGATGATAAAATGGCCGCAACCGCAGGCTGGAGTATAAAAGAAGCGTTGTTTAAATGGTATGGATTAGGAAGCGTAAACTTCAGAGAAGATCTTTTTATTGCAGAAATAGATTCAGATCATCAGGATGCGTACCGGGGAAAAGCGATCGTCCGTAAACATATCCATAGCATCCTTCATTTTGAATGCAGACGTATGGGGGATCACTGCCTGAGCTGGGTCCTGGGTTAATCAGGCCGCAGCAAAACGCAGGACATTTCCATTATTATCCCTCACCTGGAACTCCATTTTTCCGGATGCATTTTTAACCAGCCCTTTGCCGGGTTCGATCAGATCGAAAGAAGAATAACGGGCATAGAGATCTGATAGATTATCTTCCAGCAGCAACAGGGATCCGGGAATGAAATTCAGTGGATCGTCCCTAAGAAAAAAATCGATCTCCAAGCCGCCCAGTTTTACATTAAGCGCATACCCGTAACTGAAAACATCGCAACGCATTTTGTTCCTGTAAAAGATCTGAGTTTCGCTGATATCACGAGCGGGTAGCTGTGGTATAATTTTTCTGATCATAACAACCTTGATGCGGATTGGTAAATTTCGCTTATTTTGGTATTCTTAACTTTTCTATTGCCGCCCGGATCTAAATATACAGAAGATGAATTGGTGATGATGTTGCGCCAGCGTGATTCCGGAGCGTTTTCTTATTTATATGATAATTATGCACCTGCGCTAAACGCAGTGATAACAAGAATGATAGATGAGCCTCAGCTGGCTGAAGATATTCTGCAGGATTGTTTTCTAAGGATATGGAATAATTTCAGTCAGTATGATGCAACCAAAGGGCGGTTATTTACATGGATGGTTAACCTCACCCGCAACCTCACCATTGATACGCTGAGAAGTAAGG
>JAEWDG010000299.1 GCA_023390215.1 Bacteroidota bacterium
TGGGGATATTTCTCACATACAAGGCCATGCATGATTCCCAGTTATTCAACAAAGAATTCTATTATCGCCTTTTTAAAGGAATACGCAACTTTAGAAAACACCGGGAAACCATTTCATCATCTTAAAAACTAAGTGACATGGAACATCAATCTGGCAGAAGGAATTTTATTAAAAAGTCTGCTGCATCCGTTGCTGCCATCGGATTCGGTTGGTCGGGCTTTGCATCTTATGCATCCGCTTTCGGGGAAAAACAAAGCGAAGCTGATTTTAACCCGTTAACAGGATCAGTGGGCTTTGAACAGTCTCCGCTTCCTTATGCATTCGATGCATTGGAAGATGTTATAGATGCACAAACCATGGAGTTGCATTACACCAAACACGCGGCAGCCTATGCAAAGGCATTGAATGAGGCAGCTAAAGCCGAAGGTGTGGTAATGACAAAACCACTTGAAGAAGTATTGCAAAACATTACCCGGTATTCGGCCAAAATGCGCAATAATGCAGGTGGCCATTACAACCATGAATTGTTCTGGAAAATGATGCGGCCGAAAAAAGAAGATAATAAACCCGGTGGAAAATTGAAAACCGATCTGGATGCTTCATTCGGAAGCTTTGAGAAATTCAAAGAAAAGTTTGAAGAGGTGGCAAAGACAAGATTTGGTTCAGGATGGGCCTGGCTTTTTGTTGACAGGAACAAAGGTTTAAAAATTGGAAGCACACCTAACCAGGATAATCCCCTGATGGATGTGTCTGATATTAAAGGAACGCCCGTTTTGGGTCTTGATGTTTGGGAACATGCTTATTATCTCAAATACCAGAACCGCAGACCAGAATACATCAGCAACTGGTGGAAACTGGTAAACTGGGATTACGTGGAACAACGGTATTCCGAAATATGAGGACAACCAACGCGGTATTTGTTCTTGCAGGAACATTGATCATGGCGCTGCTTCTCGCAAGAGTTGGCGCTCCGTTAAAATCCGAAATTACGCCGCTGGGTATCGTTAACCTGGAGCTTTCGTTTAATAGTTCACACGCTTCTGCCATTCGTTCCGACTGGCTTTATTCATTTTCCGGCGGTATGTCGAAGGTCGCAATTGCGATCCGGCATACCTGGCTGGATTTTGTGTTTATTTTTTTCTATTCCTATTTTTTGTTTTACGGATGCAGATCAGTTAGTGAGTCTTTTTCAGGCTTTGCTTCTACACTTGGTAAATGGCTTTCTATCGGGGCCCTTTATGCAGGGCTTTTCGACATCATAGAAAACATCGGGATCATGTTGATGTTGAAAGGCCATACAGGTAACGGAATCGTTGTAGTTACCGGAATTCTTTCTTCCATAAAATGGATCATCATTATACTTGCGTTGGGATATGTGGCACTCGCGGGGCCGGTAAGTATATTCCGGAAAAAACGTAATGGCTAAAATAGACTCAGCCTTTGCAAGTAACATCGGGAGTTGGTGATGGAACTAACAAAGGCTGATAGAATTGACAAGCAATCGTGTTGCAAATGAACAGCAAAAAGATTTGGAATCCAAACAAAAAACTCAAAATTTTTGCAAAAAAACTATCCTGTTTTTCTCAGCATCCCGCGCATGAAAATGGGGTATATTCGTGGCCCGAGTATCATAATAAAAAAGCATAATTCATGGAAAAAGTTTGGACGGATTACCAGGCGGAAAACAAACAGCGTTTTCTTGATGAACTCCTGGAACTTCTTCGTATACCAAGTGTGTCCGCTAAATCGGAGCACAAGCAGGATATGATCAAATGCGCAGAAGCGATAAAAAACAGACTGATCGAAGCAGGTGCAGACAATGTAAAACTTTATGAAACCGCGGGACACCCGGTAGTGTACGGTGAAAAACTAATTGATCCTTCCCTGCCAACTGTTTTGGTATATGGCCATTATGATGTTCAGCCTCCGGAACCGCTTGAATTATGGAACAGCGGACCCTTTGATCCGGTGATAAAAGACGGAAAGATCTTCGCAAGGGGTTCCTGTGATGATAAGGGCCAGATGTACATGCATGTAAAAGCCTTCGAAACAATGATGAAAACCAATACCCTCAAAAGCAATATAAAATTTTGCATTGAAGGTGAGGAAGAAGTGGGTTCACCAAATCTTGGAACCTTTGTACGCGAACAAAAAGCATTATTGAAATCCGACTGCGTATTAATATCCGACAGTTCGATGATCAGCCTTGAAACGCCCAGCCTCGAAGCGGGTCTGCGGGGTTTAAGTTATATCGAAGTGGAAGTAACGGGTCCAAACCGCGACCTGCACAGTGGTGTATATGGTGGTGCTGTGGCGAATCCGATCACGATACTGGCAAAAATGATCGCTTCATTGCATGATGAAAATAACCATATCAGCATTCCCGGATTTTATGATGATGTACAGGAAGCTTCGAAAGAAGAAAGAGCGATGTTGGCTGAAGCTCCGTTTGATGAAGAGGAATATAAAACTGATCTGGGCGTAAAAGAGCTTTGGGGAGATAAAGGATATTCAACAATCGAAAGAACGGGGATCCGCCCAACACTTGAACTGAATGGCATCTGGGGAGGATATACCGGGGAAGGCGCAAAAACTGTTCTTCCATCAAAAGCTTATGCGAAAATATCTGCAAGGCTGGTTCCGAATCAGAAATCAGATAAGATCACTGATTTATTGATCAGGCATATCGAAAAAATTGCACCGCCTTATGTTACGGTGAAAGCATCTCTGCATCACGGGGGAGAACCTTATGTTACTCCTATCGACAGCAAAGCTTACCAGGCTGCATCAAAAGCCATCGAAGAAACATTTGGAAAGAAACCGATACCACAACGCGGAGGTGGAAGTATTCCTATTTGTTCTTTGTTTGAGCAGGAACTGGGAACCAAGGTAGTACTAATGGGATTTGGTTTGGATAGCGATAACCTTCACAGCCCAAATGAAAAATTTGATCTTGCGAATTTTTACAAAGGCATTGAAACCATTCCCTATTTCCATAAGTATTTCGCGGAAATGTAAAACGAATAATTTCAATTTATAAAAAGGTCGCGGATGCGGCCTTTTTTAATTTTAATGTAAGAATAATTATTTGTGGGGGTTAGCATAGAAACAGTTAGCGAATATCTGTGAGAGATTTCTTTAGCGCTAAATATTTTAAGCACGGAAAAATATCTGCGAAAATCAGCGCAATCTGCGGGCTTTGTTTTTTGTAATTTTTTCCCGGAATCTCAGTTTATCTTTTTCTATAAGCAGATTTTCAATCAGCTTCAGGATGATAAAAAAGTTGAACTTCAGCAGGAATTTTCTAATTCTTCACCACAGAAATCGTTTCTCTTTCT
>JAEWDG010000301.1 GCA_023390215.1 Bacteroidota bacterium
CCCCGACCTTGGCAAGGTCGTGCTCTACCAAATGAGCTACTTCCGCAGATATGTTAAGAACTATCCTCATTTTGAGGACTGCAAAAATAAGGGTTGTTACCCTAATTCAGCAAAAATTTTATTTGTATTTCGGATTGTATTGTGTGTTCTCGGGAACATTCACTTCCGGCTGTTTAAAGCTGTGTGTATAAAGGCCATAACATCCGCCCAACACAAAAACAATTACCACGAAAACCTGGCAGAACCAGAGAAAACGGGATGAAGATACCCAGCTATAACTAAAATCCTTTTGCTTGGTTTCAATAACTTCAGGCTGCATGCAAACTAATTTTCGTGGCAAAAATAAGGGCTTGTTTTAAAACATCAAGCTTTAACCCGCACAATTTCAGAAAAGCGTTTTTTCTTTCTAATAAAATAATCCAAAACTACCGACCCCACATACATTCCTCTTAGAAAATCAGGCTTCCCGTCTCCACTCTTCCTTTTCACTTTTCCCCCCAGCACAAATATCCAAAACCAACCATGAGCGCGTATCACAGCCCAGGCGTTTCCTCCCTCTGCTTTTAGCAGCATCTGTAATAATGCCAGCCAGTCCATAACCATCCGGATCAGAAGAACAAGGAGCGACATCTTCGGAAGGTTCTTGTATAACATCAGCAGGTTGTTCCGGAAATTGAGGAAAGTTTTTGCCGGACTGTTATTCGCCAGCGTTCCTCCACCAACATGGTATACCACCGAGGCAGGCTGAACATAGATCTCCAGTCCTTTTCTTTTTAATCTCCAGCAAAGATCAATTTCCTCCTGATGCGCGAAAAACGCGGTATCAAATCCTCCGGCATCATGAAAATATTCCGACCTTACAAACATAGCCGCTCCCGTAGCCCAGAAACAGGGAACCGCATCATCATACTGGCCCTTATCTGTTTCGCAAAAATCAAATATCCTTCCTCTCGCGAACGGATACCCGAAACGGTCGATCCATCCGCCGGAAGCTCCCGCATATTCAAATTTATTTTTATCCCTATAAGACAAAACCTTGGGCTGACATGCAGCGATCTTACGGTCCGATTCCATAAGTTCAACTACAGGTTCTATCCATCCGCTTGCCACTTCCACATCACTGTTCAGCAATACATAGATATCCGCCTTCACTTCGCGAAGCGCACGGTTATACCCACCCGCGAATCCCTCATTATTTTTATTCACCCAGGTTGTTACAGTTGGAAAACACTTTTGTACGAAAGAAACCGAATCATCTGTTGAAGCATTGTCGGCGACAACAATTTCAAGATTAACATAAGTGGAGCGAAGCACGGAGGGAAGGAAACGTTCAAGAAATGTTCTTCCGTTCCAGTTTAAAATTACCACCGCCACACGGGGTTTGTTTTTTATCGACCCGGCGGCACCAGGCGCATCAACATCGTTGCGTCGCATTTCGTTCATCGGCAGTGCTACTATGAAACTTAAATTCTTACAAACATAATGTATTAGATATGTTGTGCAATTTGCCCTTCTTTATTTGCTTATTTTTAGTTCATGTTTTCCAATCTCTTCAACTGGCGGGTGGCACTGGCCCTGGTCGCTATCGGTATAGCCAGCGGAACTATTTTTTATTCCCAGTACATCGCCCGTAAACTGGCTGAGGAAGAAAGACAAAAAGTGAATGTTTGGGTGGAATCGTTGAAGGCTAAAGCCGCAACCACCGAACAGGCAACGATCACCCTAACCACTTTGATCACTTCGGAAAATACAGATATACCCATCGTTGAAACGGATGAAAATGATAATCCTTCCGGCGAAAGTCTGAACCTTGATTCTGTGCTCATCAAAAAAGACAGCAACTATCTCCGCAGAAAAGTAGAGGAGTTCAAAAGTCAACATGATCCCATCATTGTTAAGTTCAGCGATGATCCGGTATTGGTCAATAAATATTATTATGGCGATTCTGAATTGCTGGGTGAAGTGCGGTATTATCCCATCGTACAACTTGTAATTGTCAGCCTGTTTATATTAATAACGCTTATGGCGATTTCTGCGCGTAATAAATCCACACAGAACCAGGTATGGGCGGGTATGGCCAAAGAAACAGCCCACCAGTTGGGTACACCCATTACTTCACTGGAAGGATGGGTAGAAGTGCTCAAAGAAAGTAATATGCAGGAAAAAATCGTCACCGAGATCAATAAAGATGTGGAACGGCTAAAACTGGTAAGTGATCGTTTCGGTAAGATCGGCAGCACACCACATCTTGAACTGGGAAATGTGGTAAGTCAGGTGGAAAATATGGCGGGCTACATCCGCAGGCGTGCCACAAATAAAGTAACCATCGACGTACACAGTAATGAAAAGGAGATTTTCGTTTTGATCAACGCACCTTTATTTGATTGGGTAATTGAAAACTTATTGAAAAACGCGCTGGACTCCATGGAAGGTCAAGGTAAAATAGATATCCAGATCAATAATGAACCCACGCAGGTGCTGATTGATATAACGGATACCGGTAAGGGGATCAGCAAGAAAAATTTTGCGAATGTTTTCAAACCGGGCTTTACTACCAAGAAAAGAGGCTGGGGGCTGGGGCTTTCATTAAGCAAACGAATCATCTCTCAATATCATAAGGGAGAGATTTTCGTAAAGCATAGCGAACCGGGTAAAGGCACTACTTTCCGCATCGTTCTGAAAAAATAAAAATCCTTGTTTTCCATTCCATCTTATTTGCTAAATTTGCCGCCCAATGCGGCGATGGCGAAATTGGTAGACGCACTACTTTGAGGTGGTAG
>JAEWDG010000069.1 GCA_023390215.1 Bacteroidota bacterium
GCAATTTCCATCATACCCGATTTCATTGCCTGCACTTCGTCACCAGCTTCCGGAACCAGTACAACCAGGCAAACATCCGCCAGGCCCGCTATATCCAGTTCATTCTGACCTATACCCACCGTTTCAATAATGATCAGATCAAAATAAGCTGCCCGAAGCAAATCAGTTATTTCAATCGTCATAGGATTTAATCCACCCAGCGTTCCACGCGCAGAAAGTGATCTGATAAAGACCTCGCTGTTCGTATACCAACGGTTCATTCGGATGCGGTCTCCAAGAACCGATCCCCCGGAAAAAGGTGAAGATGGATCAACACATAATACAGCAACTTGCTTATTGTCTGAAATTGCCTCTGAAATCAAATGATCCGTGAGTGTGCTTTTGCCTGCACCGGGCGGGCCGGTGATCCCGATCACAGGAATGGCCGGAATTTTAAGTGATGATAAAAAATCCAGATAACCCGGAATGCGGTTTTCAACCAGGCTGATGCAGCGCGGAAGAACAGAGCGGTTTTTTGATCCAAGTTCTTTCCGGTAATATTCCCAGTCAATTTTATGTTCAGATAAATTCAAATCCTGATTGCTTTATTGTATGAATTTTTTAGAGAAGCCCGGTTCTTTATTTTCCGCCAGGCGACTGATCGTATCCGCAACTTCAACCGGTTGTATCGCCAGCATACAATGGCAGTTATCTTTTGTTTTCTTACAATCTGTACAACCCGGCTTATCATTCATAAATATGAAACAATGTTTCCCGAGAGGTCCCCAGCGACCAGGATCCAGTCCATTCAATGGTGGATACAATCCGATGGCATTTCTACCCAGAGCGGCGGCAATGTGAATGGGACCTGTGCTGTTGGTTATTAATCCTTCGGCTTTTGCCACCAGCGCGATAAACTGGTCCAGAGGCAGCAGTCCTGCAATATTTTTAACCGGCCTTTTAACTAATGAAATGAGTTTGTTCACGTCTTCTACTTCAGCTTTCACGCCGGAGATCATTATGTTGAACCGTTCCTCCGGCAGAAGATTGATTAATGAAGCAAAATGTTCGATTGGCCATTCTCTTGCACTGCCTCTTGATTTGGGATGAATGATGAGATTAAAACGGTTGTTATCAATGATACTGTTGTGTTCTGTTTCCAGATAGGGAATTCTGCTGAAACCATAATTCGCGATAATGGATTCGATGTTCAGATCCGGGTACAGATCTATGGCTTTTAAAAGTTTTAAATTAAGCTGGGCTTCGTGAAGGCCCGAGTTTTTTCTTTTAAGCCAAGTGAGTTTATTACATGTTCGAACCAGATACACCCGCCTTGAGGTGCCTACCCTGTAGCGGATACCAAGTTTCTTTGCTCTTCGTGCTATTTCTTTTTCCGGTTTCAGGTGAATGATCATATCAGGCTTTCCACCCGCGAATTCAACCTCATCTTTTAAAAACTGATCGTAGGAAATAAAGTAATCAACATGTTCACAGCATCGAACCACTTCCCTGGTATATTCGCGGCCGAGCCAGGCAATATGAGCCGCGGGGAAAACAGACTTAAGATAACCTGCAACGGGCAGGGCTAAAATAACATCACCAATACTATCGGTTCTGCTGATTATAATTCGATGCGGGGTCGTCATAAATGATGTTCAAAACTAAAGCAAACCTCATTAGTATTCATGCCGGCTCCAAATTCTAATTTCGTAATTTTAGCTATTCAATGACGAATTTTATCCCGATCTTCCCACTGGCGCTCGTAGTTTACCCCGGTGAACAACTGAACCTCCATATTTTCGAACCGCGTTACAAACAGTTGATCACGGAAGTGATGACCAATAACAAACCTTTTGGTATTCCGGCAGTAATCAACGACAGCATGAAAGAAATGGGAACACTGATGAAAATTGTAGAAATCAGTAAGACCTATGAGGACGGAAGGATGGACATAAAAACGGAAGGCGTTTCTGTATTTAAGATCCTCGAGGTGGTAAAAGAACTGCCTGAAAAACTGTACAGCGGCGCTATCGTTAACTATCCCGAAAATAATCCAAACGGAAGTCCGCGCATAATGAAGCAGGTTCTGAATGGTATCCGGGAAATGCACCGGCAATTGAACGTTACAAAAGATTTTCCCAAGCCGGACGAACAGCTGTTAAGTTATGATGTTGCCCACCATATGGGCTTATCTGCCGAAGATGAGTATGAGGTTTTGCAACTGATGCAGGAGGTACAGCGACAGGAGTTTTTAAAAAGGCATATAACAAAGGTGCTGCCGGTTCTGGAGGAAATGGAAAGATTGAAACAACGGGTTCGGCTAAACGGACATTTTAAAGAGCTGGGAGGGTTTAACCTGAAGTAGCATGCGCACGATTTGCTTCGATTTTGGAAATACGCGGTTAAAGGCCGGCATCTTTGAAGGTGAATCCTTCATAGATGAGATCATTTTGCCGGACGATAGCAACGTAACAATTTCGTCTATTCTTGATCGTTACAATCCCGGTTGTACGATGCTTTCATCCGTAATCAATCACCGGAGTGAACTGGAAGCGGAGCTTGCAGCACGCGGGAATTTTCATAAGCTGGACCACCGTACCAAACTTAATTTTTCAACTCCGGTAGGCAAGCCGGAAACCATCGGCGCCGACCGGCTGGCTCTGATTGCTGCGGCAGTTCATTTCTATCCCGGAAAGAATATGCTGATCATTGGTTTGGGAAGTTGCATTACATATAATTTCGTGAACCAGTACCATGAATTCCTGGGCGGAGGAATTTCGCCGGGGCTTACAATGCGATTCAGGGCCATGCATGAATATACCGCTAAACTTCCGCTGGTGAAGGAAGACTGGAATTTTCCATTAATTGGCTACGACACCCGGACAAATCTCCAAAGTGGAGTGATCGCGGGAATGGCTTCCGAAATCGACGGTATTATAGAAAAATATGCTGAAAAATACGGGAACTTTAACGCTGTTTTAACCGGGGGTAATTCAGGCTATTTTGCCGCTCACCTTAAAAGCAAGATATTTGCCGACCATAATTTTTTATTCAAAGGCCTCTATGCACTTAGCCAACTCAACTGCCTTAGCTAAGGTTTTTATTTTCTTTTTATTTGCTGCATTTTCCACCGGCGCTGTATTGGCCCAGGAGAATTCACCTTACTCACGTTATGGAATAGGCGATCTTGTTCCTAATCAGAATATTTATCATCGCGGAATGGGAGGCGCTTGTATCGCGGATACAAACAACCAGGTCATAAATACAGTAAACCCCGCTGCGTTAGCAAATATCAGCCGTACGATTTTTGATTTTGGGGGCGAAATCGATGTGCGTACTCTTAAAAGTACCTCTTCGCCATCGAAATATACCGGAACTAATACGATCATCTCTTATGTCCAGTTCAACTTTCCGCTTACACCTAAAAAATGGCGGGAACGAAATAATGCATGGGCACTGAGTTTCGGCATACAGCCTGTTAGCCGCATCAATTATAAGATCCAGAAGAATGAAAGAAAAGAATTTCCTCCTTTGTCAGACAGTTTGGTAACAATCTACGAAGGGAACGGGGGTTTGAATAAGTTCAATATTGGTACTGCATTCAAGTTTAAAAATCTCCGGCTGGGCGTCAGCAGCGGTTATGCTTTTGGTAACAAAGATTTCAGCACAAGGATCGCGTTCGCTAACGATTCCGTTATTTATTATAAATCCAACACTGAATCTCAGGTACATTATGGTGGTGTGTTTGTAAATGCCGGATTTCAATATCAGTTCCGGTTAAATTCAAAAGAAGATTCCATACCCCTTCAGAAATTTATAAGCATTGGCGGTTTTGCAAATTTTCAGCAGTCCATGAATGCACGCGAAAAGTTAGTGCAGGAAACATTTGTGTATGATGATAACGGGGCTGTTATTCCTTTGGATACAATCAAGTACGATGAAAGTCAGAAAGGAACTATTGTACTTCCTATGACGATCGGTGCAGGAATTGCATATCACGACTGGCACTGGACGGCTGCTCTGGATTTTATTTCCAGCAGCTGGAATAATTACCGGTATTACGGAACTTCCGATAATGTTCAAAACAGTTGGGTGATAAAGGCAGGGATCCAATATTATCCCGCAAACATCACCAGCTATTGGAAAACGGTAAAATACAGGCTGGGCGGGTATTATGGCCAGGATTATGTGAAGCTTGATAAGAACCGTCCGTATTATGCTGTTACTGCCGGTGCAAGTTTTCCGCTTACTCCTGTTAACCGGTTATCGGGAACAGACCGTGACCGTGCGGTATTGCACATGGGGCTGGAATTTGGATCGCGGGGAAATAACCAAAGCCTGGGTGTGAAAGAGAGCATTACAAGAATCAGCCTGGGCCTTACAGTAAACTCAAGTTGGTTCATTAAGAGAAGCTACTATTAATGTTTTTACGAAAAACATATCTTATTATAATTGCAGCCCTTACCGGCTGCTTTTTTTTCAGTTCATGTGAGAACAATGAAGCTGAAGTTGATTCTTCCGCAAAGAAAAAACTGGGGATAGAAGAAGCCACGGATATCAGGATCAATTATACAACCGGAGGTAAGATCAAAGCTGTATTAACAGCGCCCCTTATGCTGCATGTTCAGGATACGATGCCTTATTTTGAGTTCCCGGAATCGCTGCAAACAGATTTTTATAATGATCAGGAACAGAAAGAAAGCGTACTTACGGCAAAGTATGGACGATATAAGGAAACACAAAGCCTGGTATTCTTAAAAGACAGCGTGCGCGTGATCAATATGAATAAAGGCGATACCCTTTATTGCGAGGAACTGAACTGGGACCGCCAGCGGACCGGTATGGAATTTTACACCGACAAACCCGTTCGTATACGCACCAAAACCAAAGTGCTGGATGGTATCGGTATGGAAGCCAGCCAGGATTTTAATTCCTGGCATATCATCAATACCACCGGAATCCTCGATGTACCTGCATCCAATTTTCCGCAATGATAACTTTATACGGACTGAGTAATTGTGACAGCACAAGGCTGGTTTTAAAAAAGCTTAAGGCCGCACATATTCCTTTTACATTCGTTGATCTGAAAGATGATAAGCCACAGGCGGATAAAGTTCATTACTGGGCTCAAAGCATCGGACTGGAAAAATTGCTGAACAGGAAAAGCACTACCTGGCGGAATCTTACAGCCGGTGAGCAGTCCTCAGCAACTTCACTGAGTTCAGCTATCGACCTTATCAGCCAGTACCCCACACTCATCAAACGGCCGCTGATTGAAAGAGAAGGAGAAGTGTTTTGTGGAATAAAAGAGCCGGAATTATCGAAATTCCTGAACCAATAGTTATTTTCGATTGTAATTAGTTTTTATTTCAATTCTTACTAAAAAAATAAAATTCATGAAACGTAATGCAACAGCGGTATGGCAGGGTACCGGAAAAGAAGGTAAAGGCCATTTGAGTACACAAAGTACTGTACTTAAGGAGACGCCATATTCATATGTGAGCCGTTTTGAGAACGGTCCGGGAACGAATCCGGAAGAGCTTGTTGCTGCGGCCCATGCAGGATGTTTTACCATGAAGCTGAGTTTTGTTTTAAATGCTGCCGGTTTTGTTCCCGACGAAATCGAAACACGTTGCGATATCGATCTCAGCGATGGAGCCATCAAAGAATCACATCTTAGTGTGAAGGCGAAAATTCCAAACATCAGCAAAGAACAATTCGACGCCGCAGTGGAAGATGCAAAGGCCAACTGCCCGATCTCCAAATTGCTGAACACAAACATTACGCACGAGGCTACACTCGCATAATATTTTAGCCGGGGCAAATCCCCGGCATTTTTATGTTGTTCAGGAATAAAACAATACTTATAACAGGAGCTTCCCGCGGAATCGGAAAAGCCATAGGTTTAAAGCTTGCCTCCCAGGGAGCAAATATCGTAATTGCCTCAAAGTCGGTGGAGGAGAATCCCAAATTGGGTGGTACCATCTATTCGGCTGCGGATGAGATGAAAGCAGCAGGGGGAAATGCGCTTGCGGTTCAATGTGATATCCGTTTTGAAGATCAGATTCAACATGCAGTGGATAAGGCAGTTGAGACATTTGGCGGAATTGATGTCCTGATAAATAATGCATCTGCCATTACGCTTCAAAAAACAGAAGCGCTGGAACCTAAGCGTTATGATCTGATGTTCGACATAAATGTAAGGGGAACTATAATGGTGAGCAGGGCCTGTATCCCGCATCTGAAAAGATCCGGCAGTGCGCATATTCTTAATCTTTCTCCGCCGTTGAACATGAAACCCAAATGGTTCAGGAATCACCTCGCCTATACAATCAGCAAATACGATATGACGCTTATAGCGCTTGGGCTTGCTGAAGAATTAAGGGGTGCGAACATCGCCTGTAATACACTCTGGCCTGCAACCACAATTGCTACTGCAGCCGTTCAAAATCTGTTGGGTGGCGACGCACTGATTAAGATGAGCCGTAAACCCGCGATAATGGCAGATGCCGCTTTTGAAATATTAAAACGGGATCATCTGTTTACAGGAAACACCTGTATAGATGAGCTGATATTAAAAGAAGCAGGGATTCAAAATTTTGATGAATACGCTGTTGTACCCGGCGCTAAACTCTATCCTGACCTATTTATCGATCCCGCCTAAACGAAGTTCCTGTTAAAGCATTGCAAATAGACTTCCCGTTTTGATGAGCGGTACCTGAGCCGTTCATGGCGGATTTAATTTCGTACTGCATCCAATGCTGTATGAACCCCAACAAATCAATTCTTAGTATTCTGCTCTTATTTCTTTCAGTGTCTGTTCTATACGGACAGAAAAGAAATTTGACAATTGGTAAAACTTCAGCAAAACTTACCATCGACGGAATACTTAATGAAGATGTATGGAAAACTGCGGTGGTCGCCGATTCCTTTGTTGAGTTGCGGCCTACTCCTTTCAAACCGGAGTCACCTGCTAATCCCACAAAATTATACCTGCTCTATTCCAACGATGGAATTTACATCGGAGGTTATATGCATGAACTTTCAACAGACAGTATTGCGAAAGAACTTGTAGGAAGAGACGGTTTTGGGAACAACGATTTCGTGGGCGTTGTATTCGATACTTATTATGACAAGCTGAATGGCTTCGAATATTTTGTTACACCGCTGGGTGAACAATGGGATGCCAAAGTATCTCCCAGCAATGGTGAAGATTTTAGCTGGAATGCGGTTTGGGAAAGTAAATCCGTTATGCAAAAGGATGGGTGGAGTTTTGAAATGTTTCTTCCGTATTCTGCGATTCGTTTCGGAAATAAAAAACAACAGATCTGGGGACTGAACTTTGTCAGGCGGCGACAAAAAAGCGGTCAGCAGTTATTCTGGCAACCAATTGATCCCACAAAAAATGGCTTTCTCACGCAGGAAGGAACATTAACCGGATTAGAGAATATTAAGCCACCACTGCGTTTGCAATTTTCTCCCTACATGTGCTTTTATCTGAACCACGACGGCACAGGAGGGCCAGGAGTAAAGAAAAATGAAACAGTTTTCAACGGGGGTATGGATCTTAAATATGGTATCAGTCCGGCATTCACTCTTGATATGACTTTGATCCCGGATTTCGGACAGGTACAAACAGATAACCGTTTTCTCAATCTCTCTCCATTCGAACAGCGGTTTTCTGAGAACCGCGCGTTCTTTACAGAAGGAACAGAATTATTCTCAAAAGGAAATTTATTTTACAGCCGGCGGATTGGCGTAGATCCCAGGTACAGTAAACGTATTGAGATTGGGGCTAATGATTCTATTGTGAAATATCCAACACAATCAAAAATCCTGAATGCAACGAAGATCAGTGGCCGTACTCAGAAAGGTCTCGGTATCGGTATCCTTAATGCGGTAACTGAGGAGCAATTCGCTACGATTGAAAACAGAAGTACGGGCGAGCGCTACCGCCTCATGAATATGCCGCTTACAAACTACAATATTCTTGTACTCGATCAAACGCTGCAAAATAACAGCAGCGTTTCATTGGTCAATACCAATGTTTGGAGAAGCGGTAGTGATTATGATGCAAATGTCACTTCCGTACTTTTCGATTTAAATAACAGGAAGAACATATGGAACATTGGCGGAAATGTGAGTACCAGTAACCGTTATGGCCAGGGCTTAAAAAATGTTACCGGTTATGCACATTCGTTTTATATGGGTAAGTCAAGTGGAAGACTGGTGGGAAATATTTGGCAGGATTTATCCAATGCGGATTATGATAAAAGCGATTTGGGTTTTTTTACCAATAACAATTTTATGGACCAGGGTACATGGTGGCAGTACAACTGGAATAAACCGAAGTCGTGGTACAATGCCATACACATCAACTTTAATTTCTGGTATAGCAGGCTTGTTACCCCAATAGACCCTGCAAAGCGCCCTTCGCTGATGTATCAGAACTCAGGGTTCAATTTTAACGGTGATGCGCAAACGAAAAAATTACAAAGTGTTGGCTTTCTCATAAAGCACGATTTTAGAAACAATGATTTCTATGAGCCACGATACCGTGGGAAATTTTATCATAGTCCCGGAAGTTATGCGTTGAATCTTTGGTATGAAAGCAATGCATCAAAAAAGTATTCCTTTAATACAAGCGTATTTTTCAGTGACGGCGGGGTTTTTGGCCGGTTCAGTCAACAGTATTCTGTAGGGGGAAAGGCAAGATTCAGCAGTAAATTTTCAGTGGATTATTCCTTAGGTGCAACACAAACCTCAAATGAAGCAGGCTGGGCGGGGTTTCAGCAAATCGGAGGAAATGATGTAATTTATTTTTCAAGGAGGGATCTGCATTCGGTAGAGAATATTCTTTACCTGAAGTACAATTTCACAAACAGGATGGGGCTTTCCCTCAGGGGAAGACATTCATGGACAAAAGTTAACCCGAAGCAGTTTTACGAATTGAATTATAATGGTGATCTGGTTAAGCCCGACGTTCCGTTTACAGAAAACGTTCGCCAGAATTACAATTTCGTAAGCCTGGATGCGGTGTACACCTGGCAGTTTGCCCAGGGAAGTTTTTTGAACATCGTTTGGAAAGACGCAGGAGAAGATTTTAACCGTTCATTTGAGCGCAATTATAGTAAGAACCTCGAACGGATCATTAAAGCGGATCAGTACAATAGTTTTTCGGTAAAGCTTATTTACTTCATCGATTATCTTAATGTAAAAAGGCGGCTTTCAAAAAAGAAAACCGCCTAAAATATATGAAGGTTAGTTTTAGCTGAATGCTTCCGGCCGCATCATGGGGAAAAACAATACATCCTGGATACTCTGTTGATCTGTAAGTAACATACAGAGCCTGTCGATCCCGAAGCCGATTCCACTTGTTGGTGGCATGCCGTATTCCAGCGCGCGGAGGAAATCATGATCTATGAACATCGCTTCATCATCACCCCTTTCCATCAGTTTTGCCTGTTCTTCAAATCGTTCTCTTTGTTCGATCGGATCATTCAGCTCACTGTATGCGTTGGCGATCTCCTTTCCGTTTACGATAAGCTCAAAGCGCTCCACCAGTCCTGGTTTGCTTCTGTGCTTTTTGGTTAGCGGACTCATTTCCACCGGATAGTCGGTGATAAAGGTTGGCTGAATAAAATGAGATTCACATTTTTCACCGAAGATCTCATCGATCAGTTTTCCTTTTCCCCACTTCGTGTCTGCATGAATATTAAGTTGTTTACAAACATCCCTAATTCCATCTTCATTCATTTCGCTGATATCAAAGCCCGTGTATTCCTTGATCGCATCGTACATGGAAATACGTCTGTAAGGCGCTTTGAAAGAAATTTCTTTTCCTCCGTTCTTTGCCACCGGTGTTCCGTTCACTGCAACAGCGGCATGTTCCAATA
>JAEWDG010000176.1 GCA_023390215.1 Bacteroidota bacterium
ATCCGGGGTCTGATGTAGAGTTTCATGAATTCATTTTAAGATCGTTACTGAAATTCAACAAGGCGCCTAAAGTGGTTATGCTTGTGGTTGATTATGACGCGGAATTTTATCCCTCTACCAGTTTGCGTTTCAGACTGGATAGGATGTATCCCCTTGTTAAATATGATTACATTTATAAAGAGATGATCGCTAAAGGTGAGATAAATCCATACCTGTCCAGAATTTTAGTGCTCTCCCGCATCAATAACGCTAACCTCAGCCTTACGCCTAAAAATTTTACCGCAATGGATTCAATAAAAGGATGTGGATCCATGCCTATTTCTTTCCAGAAGAAAGGAGGAAATTTTGAGTTTTCTGAAAACAGGGATTACGAATTAAAAAAAGAGCTGCCTTATAAACTCGAATCTTTCCGTAAAATCCAGAAACTCTGTTCTGCTTATGGTATCAAACTTTATCTTTTGTACGGACCAAACTTTGGCAATTACAGTTCTCTGTTCGAAAATCGTATAAAGGAACTTGCTTCTCCGGGGAATAGCTTTTATGCGTATGATACCCTGAACCCGATTTACAAAGACAGGTCTTATTATTTTGATGTTACGCACCTTCAAACAAAGGGGGCAGAAATCTATACAAATGAACTCATCAATCTGCTTCGAAACGAACCGGTACTTAGGAATTAATTGATACTTGCTTAATTATGAGGCCGTTATATCTTAATTTTCGAAATGGCTTTTTGAGCGCGCTCAGGCGGAAAGAATCAGTTATTTGTTTATTTTTGAAAAAAATTAGAATATGAAATCTTTTGTACGCGTATTTGTATTTTTTCTCGCCATGATCCCTGCTATGAGCTTCGCGCAGGCAAAAAAACAACCGTGGCCTGAAATGAAGAATTTCCACCAGTTTATGTCTTCAACTTTCCACCCTGCTGAAGAAGGTAATTTTATGCCGTTGAGACAAAAGGCAGACAGCATGCTTACTGCTGTTGCAGCCTGGAAAGCTTCTGATATTCCTTCTGATTTCAAAATTGATGAAACGAAAGCACAGCTTCAGATCTTGTATAAGCAAATAAATGGGATTGCAGATCTCGTGCATAATAATGCAGATGATACAAAACTGATGGCAGCTATTTCTTCCGCGCACGATACTTTCCATAAGATAGTGGGCGAGTGTCGTAAAGATTAATCGTTACCATACCCAGATAATTTAAAGGCCATCCATCGGATGGCTTTTTTGTTTGTTCACTTTTCTTACCCTTATCTTTGTCCCCGATTTGGTCTCCGGTCCTTTCCGGAGTTAAAAGGGAAGCCAGGTGAAATTCCTGCACTATCCCCGTAGCTGTAAACACTTTCCGCGTGCGGAAATTATTGGAGAGATACCACTGTTGAAAAACGGGAAGGTTCCAATAAAAAGGTGAAGTCAGAAGACCTGCCAATTCAATATTATATAACCAAAAGCTTTCGGGTGAAAAGCTTAAGCAGGTAAGTAGCGTCTCCCTGTTTTCGCCCTCATGTATTTTTTTGCGGGCATTTTCCATCATACTCGTCACGTTTTTTTTTCTGGTTGAAAAACCGGAAGCACAGGTCATTGATACACTCCCGGACGTCCGGCTTATTTCCATGAAGCCGACACATGATGTGGAATCTGCTGTGCTCAATTTTAAAATGGGAAAACAATCGATTGAGCGTTTGAACAGCATTTCGGTTGCAGAAGCATCCAGGTTTTTTCCCGGTCTGCAGGTAAAAGACTATGGTGGTTTAGGCGGTTTGAAAACGGTATCGCTCAGAAGCCTGGGAGCCAGTTATACAACAGTATTGTACAACGGCATTCCCCTGGTTGATGCGCAGGGCGGTCAAATTGATCTCGGAAGATTTTCGCTCATGAATGTTGAAGCGATCGAACTGTCTTTGCAATTGCCCGCTCAAAATCTGGCTCCCGCAAGGGCATTTGCCAATGCAGCGATGATAAATATCCGGTCGGAAGTTTTTGATACAGCTTTTTCATTGAAAACAGGATTGCAGGCAGGATCTTTTCAGACTTTTCAACCCTTTGTTTCGGTAAGAACAAAACTCAGCCCGAAAACCGCGATTCAAATTTACGGCGACTGGCAAACATCTAAAGGGCGGTATCCTTTTGCTGATTATGAGAACAACGGAACACACAGAAAAAGATCCGGTGCAGATATATCTGCATTGCATGGAGAAATTACGCTCACGCATAAATTCAATGACAGCACATATATAAGCTGGCAAAATTATTATTACACCTCAGACCGCGGTCTTCCCGGTGCCATTATCTATTTTGCGAATCCTGTATCCGACAGGTTGAAAAACCAATCCCTGTTTTCGCAGATTCAATGGAAAACATTCCCGGCAAAAAAATTCGCTATGCTCAGCAGTTTTAAATATGCCGTTGACGATAAACATTATGCAGATCCTGATTATCCAAATAGTGCGGGAAGGTTTGAAAATGATTTCCAGCAAAACTCAGCTTATGGGTCGGTAGCATTGGAATGGATGTCTTCCAAAAAGTTTTCTGTTCATTATGCCCTGGATTATGTGTGGGACAAACTGATAAGAAAAGACAGCTTCAGCATAAACTTCGCATCGCCCATTAGAAACACCGTTATTCAAAACGCAGGAGTTGTATGGAAAAGGCATAGCGTGAAGTTACAGGCTGATCTTCTGCATACTTTGATAAAAGAAACCGTAACCTACGGTGAGAAATCCCCGAACCGTTCAGAAGTTGCGCCCACATTTACAGCAAATATCAGATTCCATGATGTCTGCTTTCGCGGGTCATTTAAGTACCTGTACCGTTATCCCGGTTTTGATGAATTATATTTTACAAATGTGGGAAATACAGGATTAAAGCCAGAAAGAGGCCGTTTATACAATCTAGGTGTGTTGGGAGAAAAAAATGATTCCGGGGGTAACTTAAAAATAAACTGGTCTGTTGATGGATATTATCAGCGCCTGTCAGATAAAATTCTTGCCATACCCCGCCAAAATTTGTTTCAATGGTCGATGATGAATATCGGGAAGGCATCAATATATGGAGCAGATATGTTTTTTTCAGCCGGATTACTGCATCAGCATTCACAATATTCCCTGAGTGTGAATTATAGCTTTCAGAAAGCCCTTGATGTATCAGATCCTGCGTCCATTTCGTACAAAAAGCAACTGGCATATTCTGCTGTTCATTCAGGTAGTGTAAGATGCAGCTATGGCAATGGGAGAATCTATGCCGGTTATAACCTTTTGTTTTCAGGTCTGCGTTATCGTGCAGGAGGAGAGTTGAAGGAGGACAGGATAGACGGATTTTTGCTTCATGATCTTTATGCGGGCTGCAGTTTTTTTCAACAAAAAATTTTTAAGCTGTCGGTCAAACTTGAGGCTAATAATATTTTCGATCATCAGTATGAGATCATCCGATTCTACCCAATGCCGGGAAGAAATTTCCGGATAGGTTTTATTCTCGAACACAAAAATTTAAAACATAAAAAATGAAGTTACGTTTCTGTTTGCCTGCCCTGGTCATGATCATATTGGCGTCCTGTAAAAAAGATGACAACAGGGTTTCATCAATTTCGCCTGCAAAAGGGGCATACATCTTATCTGAAGGAAATTTCTTTGCGAACAATGCGAAGCTTTCATACAGGGATGCTGCTTCGGGTACAGTTTACGGAGATTTCTTTGCACAGCAGAATCCGATGCTTTCTGCCGGCTTAGGAGACCTGGCGAATGATATGTTGATCTATGGGTCTAAACTGTATGTGGTCCTGAATGTTTCAAGTAATGTCACCGTGCTAAATGCTGCTACCGGCAGTTTTATTTCCCGGATCCCTTTGCAGTCAGGAATCGCTGACAGGCAGCCACGGTATGCGGCGGCTCACGCGGGTAAAATTTACGTAACAGCATATGATGGAACAGTTTCTGTGATCGATACCGTTTCACTGTCTGTAACGAACACAATCAGCGCCGGACCCAACCCTGAGGATATACTGGTCTATAATGACAAGCTTTTTGTTGCAAATTCCGGCGGCTTTAATGCCGTTCCGGATTCTACGGTGTCTGTGATCGATATCAACAGCGGAAACGAGTTAGCGCGTTTAACCGTTGGCGTTAATCCACAAAGACTGGCAGTAAATTCAACAGGTGATATATACGTTACCGCTTACGGTAATTTTGGAGATATACCGGCCAGCGTAACCGTCATCAATGGAAATACAAACACGGTAACAGGCAGTCTTGGTTCTGCATATCAGTATGACCATGTGAAAATTTATAAAGACATCGCCTATTTTTATAACAATTACTCAGGGGGATCCTCTCTGAAAATTTACAATACACTAACACATGCTGTGGTACGCAATGAGTTTATCACTGATGGCACAGCTGTCAGTGTGGTTTATGGAGTTGATTTCGACGAGCAGAATGATGAAGTCTATGTGTGCGACGCGGTCAATTTTTCTGACCCCGGAAGAGTTTTTTGTTTCGATGCAGCAGGAAGAAAAAAGTTCGTGTTTTCCGTAGCTCCTGGTATTAGTCCTAATAAGATTTTGTTCCTGCGTTGATGCAGATAGGCGATTCCAGAGATATTAAACAGACCTGCCCGGCTTGCGGGCGGTTTTTTTATTGTGGCCATGAAGATGTTGCAAATTGTTTTTGCAACAGCTTCAATCTGACGGAAGGCCAGCGAAGACTGTTAGCGGTATCTTATTCCGGATGCCTTTGTTTATCCTGTCTTGTTGAATTCCGTGATGCTTCCACAGGAGGCGGCCTCTGAGTTTTTGCTTCTATCTTTGGATTTTATATATCCCTTATGATCCGCACTATACTTGCGTTTTTTTGTTTGCTCAGCTTCGCTGAATGTATCGGTCAGGTCAAGGTTGAAGGCATTGTGCGAAATCAAAATGGTTCTGTCCTTCCAGATGTTACTGTCAGTAATTCATCGTCAGCAACGATCACAGATTCTCTGGGGCGTTTCAGCCTGATGCTTAAAGACAGCACTGAGAAAATATTTTTCTCTCATATTGGTTATAAAAAAACCTTTAAGTCAGGGGCGGATCAGTTTATTGAAGTTGTGATGTGGCCTGCAGGAACGCTGCTGCAGGATGCAAAGGTTTATGCTTACGCACACAAAAGGGAATATGCTGAACTTTCTGCCAGCGTTTCCTCATTATCAGCCACCTACCTGAAAGCTTCAGATCGAAGCAGCATGTTGCAAAGTATTAACACCGTGGCCGGCGTAAAGATGGACCAGAGGAGTCCTGGAAGTTACCGCATCAGTATCCGTGGAAATCTTCTTCGTTCAACCTTTGGCGTTAGGAATGTAAAAATTTATGTGGATGGCGTCCCTTTTACCGATGCAAGCGGTAATACTTACCTTAATGCGATCGGCGCCACGATGATCAATGCTGTGGATATTGTAAAAGGTCCTGCGGGAAGTATGTACGGGAGCGGAACAGGAGGAGTAATGCTGCTTTCTCTTCAGCCAGACACCACCGCTCATGCCGGTATAACATGTACGGCAGGGCAATATAATTCCTTCAGCTTTTCGGGGTACCTGAATTTGAAATCTGATGCAGGCTATTCTGCTGTGCAGTTCAACAGGCAATCTTCTGATGGTTACCGTGTACAATCAGGAATGTACCGTAACGCCGTACATATTTCCTCTGCGCAGAAATTAAGTGATAGAAATCTGCTTAAAGCAAACTTGCTGTACAGTGACTATTATTATCAGACACCCGGGGGTTTAACCAAAGCGGAAATGGAAGCCGATCCCCGCCAGGCAAGGCCACAGGTTGGATCTTCTCCTTCAGCAGCAACGCAGCAGGCCGCGATTTTCCTGCAAATGATCTATGCCTCCGCTTCGGTGTTTTCAGATCTCGGCAACGGGTTTTCAAACTTAACGGG
>JAEWDG010000231.1 GCA_023390215.1 Bacteroidota bacterium
GCCTACAGCAGCCGTGTTACAATGTATGTGAAGCAAATCCCATCTGATATTTCCAAAATTGGGAAGTGCGTTTTCCCAGGAATTTACCCATGAAGTTTTGTGTTTTTGGTAAATCGCATCTGCAGAATTATCCTTCAGCATGACGGCATTTACAGGCACATCCTCCCAGATATATGAAACCATTTTCAGATTAGCATCTTCAAATAAAACAGGATGTTCTTCAAAAGCACGTAAGGAAGTGGCTGCAACAATTTGAACATGATGCCCCGCTCTTTTCAAATAAGCCGCAAGCCCGGAAACATATACTTCCGTTCCTCCAAAATCATAAGGGAAATAACTGTAAGTGGCGAGCAGGATATTCAAAAATGGAAAATTCCCAGTAAAAAATCCTGTATTGTGAATTGCGCTTTCGGCCAGAGGCTCAAAGCTTTTTTTGGCCGCCCATGAATAAAAAATGTTCGCAGAAAATTCACGGCAAATCGTCTCTTGTTTTTCAGGTCCAGTCTTCTCTTTTCCTTACCCGTGATATGAAGCTCAAGCTCCTTCAGAGCATCTGCCTGATACCGGTAATTAAAGTGCATGTAACCGTAGACGTTATTTTGTTCCTGTTCTGCGTGGATCCGGTAATACAAAAATATCCAGGGCAACAGAACAACAGGGCTGGCACTTGCTGCTTTCAGGTTAAAATACATATCATTCGCAGGACCATACTTCTCAGGGTAGCCTCCAATCTTATTAAAAAAAGCTTTCCGGATAATGGTGCCGCCAGGACCAATGGTTAAAAAAGGACGCGAAAAAAAATGTTGCCCAATTGCTTCAGCGGAACCCATCACAAAAGGTTCCTCACCCCTGTCGTTGGAGAGATAACACATTCCAATCGACGCTTCAGGAAATTTGCGCATAGCATGTACACAATAACCAATACTTTCCGGATAAAATTTATCGTCGGAATCACAAAACATTATAAACTCGCCTCTTGCATAGGAAGCAATTTTATTCCGGTGGGGGTAATCGCCATGGTTTTCTGTATTATGATAAACGCGTATTCTGCTGTCTTTTGCAGCATACGTTGTTGCTATTTCGAGTGAACGGTCTTTGGAATTATCATCGCTGATGATAAGTTCAAAATCTTTAAACGCTGAAGAAAGAACGCTTTCAATGGCCTCCGCGATATATTTTTCTCTGTTATAACAGGTCATCAGCACACTAACCACCGGGCTCTTTGAAACTACAGCATCCATCTTACCCGCGAATCTTTTTAAACCAGATATTATTCTCCGGAATTTCCGCGGTATCCGCAGCTAATGGTAAATTATTGACGGAAGTTGCCGCGAAGCCTTTGCTTTTAAAAAAGTTCAAAAGTTCATCAAGGCTGATCCTGCTTAGATGATTGAACTCCAGAATGATGTTTTGGATATCAAATTTCCCGAAATCAAAATCTCTGAAAACCTCAAACTCGTTTCCTTCGATATCAATTTTTATCAGGTCAATTTTTTTTAAGCCGAATTGATTAAAAAGCTTCTCAAGCCGAACGCAGGGTACGGAAAGAAGGCCTTTGGTGTTATTCACAACCATAGTACTGCCCAAATTATTTTCGCTGGGTTGGGCAAGGGTAACCAGATCATCCGAAGAGGAGACAGCGGCCTGAACGATATTGACCCGGCTATCTGTCTTATTTAATTGAAGATTGCCAATCAATGAAGGAAGTATCTGGTAATTGGGCTCGACAGCCAGCACCCGAACGACAGGGTTATGCACAGAAATCTGGTTTGCAAACAACCCGAAATTCGCGCCGATATCCACAAAAATCTCACCCTCCTTCATGATCTCCACAGCCAGGGCAACAGATTGCCTTTCATAACTTCCTTCAAGAAGCATAGTTCGCGTGATCCAGTCGTTAGCATCTAATCTAAAAAAAATGTTATGCTCATCTTTAACAACTATCCCTTTTTTAAAAAAGCTTTCTCCTATCCAGTTTTGTATCCTGATCTTGGAGGGATGATTTTGCATCCTCAGGTAGGACCGAAATAATTTACCAGCCAGGGAAATGGGTTCAAACATCAGAATAAATAAATTTTATCTGCGCAACAAACGCACAATGCTGTTTGGTAACCATGCATGATCAAGCCGGCTACCATAAACAGTTTTCTTCTTTTTTTTTACTGGTTTTTTTTTGGCAAGGCTAAACAATTCCTCTTCAAAAACGCGCACATTGGCCAGAGGATCGAACATCGCAGATGCTTTGATTTTTGCCTCTGAACTCATCTGCAGCAGTACCTCACTGTTGTTTTGTAACTGCATTATGGCCGCGCGCCATCCCTCAATATCATTCCGGTTTAACCTGAAACCTGTTTTGCCATTTATGATCAATTCCTGTATGCCTCCGGGGATATCGCTTACCAAAGGAACGACGCCGGATTTCATTGCCTCAATTACAACAATCGGCATTCCTTCGTGTGTACTCGGCAACAGCAAAATTTCCATTTCGGAGAGTAGCTCTAAAACTTTTTCATTGGGCAGGTTGCCGTAAAATTTCATATTAGACGTTGGAGGTACCTGCCAATCCATATTGCCGGTACCTACAATATGGAAAAAAATTTCAGGAATATTTCTTAGTTCATCTGCAATCTTCAGAACAATATCGAAACCTTTTCC
>JAEWDG010000271.1 GCA_023390215.1 Bacteroidota bacterium
GAACATTGCGGTTTTGGATCGTGCAGGAAATATTATCCCAACAGCTGATACCAAAATAAAATTCTCTGTTACAGGCGATGCGAAAATCATTGGAACAGGAAATGGTGATCCCAGTTCTCATGAAAAAGACAGCTACAACGATACGGTTGCTTACCGTTCTGCGTTCAATGGATTTGCGCAGGTAATTGTTCAATCGGGCAAATCAGTTTCATCCATACACTTCGCGGCTAAGGCGGATGGACTTTGGGAAGGCGCCACGGATCTTCAAACCATCATGCCGCGAACTCCTCACCCCGTTTCAAAACCGATAAAACCCTCTAAAATAAAAATTGAAAAAATGTTAGGCGCAGATATTTCTTTTCTTCCAGAACTGGAGGCGAAAGGAAATACATTCACTGATACAGACGGCAGGCAAAAAGACGCGGTGGAGATTTTACACCTGCATGGTTTCAATTATGTACGGCTCCGCCTCTTTAATGACCCTTCGCGTGATAGCGGTTATTCCCCGCGGCAGGGATTTTGCGATCTTAGACATACCATAGAACTGGCAAAAAGAGCAAAGAAAAATGGTATGAAAGTTTTACTTGATTTTCATTACAGCGATTATTGGGCTGACCCACAAAAACAATACATGCCTGCCACCTGGAGAAACCTCGATTTCAAAACGCTGAACGATTCACTATATAATTATACCCGATATGTATTGTTGAGTTTGAAAAATGCAAATGCGATTCCTGATATGGTACAGGTTGGCAATGAAATCAATCATGGAATGATCTGGCCTGCCGGAAACATTAATCAATTGGATAGTCTTGCGGAGTTATTCAATTCCGGCGCAACAGCGGTAAGATCCATATCTCCAAACATCCCGGTGATGCTGCATTTGGCCCTGGGCGGTCAGAACGAAGAATGCAGGTTTTTTATTGATGCTATGAACGATCGCGGCGTACAGTTCGATGTGCTTGGGCTTTCCTACTACCCGAAATGGCACAGCACACCGGAAGACCTGGAATACAATTGCGATGATCTGGCGAGGCGTTATGAAAAAGACATCATCATTGTTGAATATTCTCACGTAAAAACAGATGTAAACAGGATAGGATTTAATATCTACGGCAATCATGGTAAAGGAACCTGCATCTGGGAACCTTTGAATACCTGGGAAAAACTTTTTGATGAAAATGGAAAAGCAAATGCATTGCTTTCATTATATGATACATTTTCCAAACAATACTTAAAAGAAAACTGATATGCAGGCAGGAAAAATATTTATTGAAAAATTCAGCAGTGACCCGGAAATTTTTCGTTCGCCCGGAAGAATAAATGTACTGGGTGAACATACGGATTATAATGATGGTTTTGTTTTACCCGCTGCCATCAACCTGTATATCGAAATTGCCATTAAGCTCAGGGATGACAATAAAATAAATTTTTATTCCGCTGCATTTAAAGAAGCTTTCAGCACTTCGCTGGATCAAATTCAGAAATCCGACAAACAATGGGCGAATTACGCGCTTGGGGTGATCGCACAATTTCAGAAAAAAGGAAAAAAGATCTCTGGCTTCGATATGGTGATAGACGGCAATGTACCTATAGGTGCTGGTCTCTCTTCTTCTGCGGCTTTTGAGGCTGCCGTCGCTTTCGCGATAAACGAACTCAACAATACGGGTATTGATAAACGTGAGCTTGCGAAGATGGCACAACTTGCAGAACATGAATATGCGGGCGTGATGTGTGGTATCATGGATCAGTTCGCCAGCCTCTTCGGAAAAAAAGATCACATGATCCGCCTCGATTGCAGAAGTCTGGAGTTTGATCTCATACACATTCAACTGGAAGGTTACGAATTTCTGCTTCTCAACAGCAATGTGAAACATAACCTGGCATCTTCTGAATACAATACCCGGAGAATGCAATGTGAGCAGGGAGTTTCCTGGTTAAAAGAACTCGACCCGGATATCAAATCATTACGTGATGCAAAAATCTCGCAACTCACTATCCAGGAAAATAAAGATGAAACTGTTTATCACAGGTGCCTGTATGTAGTTTCAGAAAATCAAAGGGTGCTGGATCTCTGTGCAGCATTGGAAAACCATGATCTGAAAAGAATGGGTGAGATCATGTATGAAACACATGAAGGCTTAAGCAAAGATTACGAAGTAAGCTGCGCTGAACTTGATTTCCTGGTAAATGAAGCAAAAAAACATGATGCGATCCTGGGAGCCCGTATGATGGGAGGTGGTTTCGGGGGATGTATGATCACCTTGTGCCGCTCAGATGCAGCATCCGATGTTATCAACCGTTTGAACGCTGCTTACCAGTCTGCATTTAATAAAGAACTCACACCTTATATTGTAACTGTAGAAGACGGAACTTCACAAATAACCAAAACCGAAACTGTTTAACATGCATTTTCTGGACAAGACCGATTACCTGATCTTTCTTATTTATTTTATTGTTGTTGCAGGATATGGAATCTGGGTCTATCGAAAAAAAAGACGAAAAGATGTTGCAGCATCACATGATTATTTTCTTGCCGAAGGCTCACTGACCTGGTGGGCAATCGGAGCATCGCTGATCGCATCAAATATTTCCGCAGAACAATTTATTGGTATGAGCGGCAGTGGATTTAAAATGGGTCTGGCTATTTCTGCGTATGAATGGATGGCGGCGGCCACACTCATCATTGTTGCCATATTTTTTATTCCCGTGTATTTGAAGAATAAAATTTATACCATGCCGCAATTTTTGCATCAGCGGTATAACGGTACCGTTGCACTGGTAATGGCGTTATTCTGGTTACTGCTGTATGTGGTCGTAAACCTCATGTCAATTCTTTATCTCGGCGCGCTGGCCATTCACGGTATATCAGGACTTAATCTTGGTCTTTGCATTTTTTTACTCGCCATATTTTCCATTATCATTACACTTGGCGGAATGAAAGTTATTGGATACACAGATGTTGTGCAGGTTTTCTTTCTTGTGCTGGGCGGACTGGTTGCTACATATCTCGCATTGGATCTCGTTGCAGAAAAAACAGGCAATCCTGGTATATGGAACGGATTTAAAGCACTTACGAATGAAGCTCCGGGACATTTTGATCTGATCTTCGACCGGTCAAATGATAATTACATGGATCTTCCCGGACTATCAGTTTTATTGGGTGGATTATGGATAGCAAATTTGAATTATTGGGGCTGCAATCAATATATCACGCAACGCGCATTGGGTGCAAGTTTACCTGTGGCGCGAAAAGGTTTACTGTTTGCTGCTTTTTTAAAATTACTGATGCCGGTCATTGTTGTACTCCCTGGGATCGCCGCGTATGTGTTACATCAGAAAGGAATGTTTCAGGCGGAGATGCTGGACTCAAAAGGAATTGTGGATGTGAATAAGGCTTATCCTTCGCTACTTAATTTATTGCCAACCGGAATGAAAGGCCTTGCGTTTGCTGCTTTAACCGCGGCCATCGTTGCATCCCTCGCCGGTAAAGCAAACAGCATCGCCACAATTTTTTCACTCGATGTTTATAAGAAAGCGATAAATAAAAATGCCTCCGAACTGAAATTAGTCAACGTGGGAAAGATAACAGTAATCGTTTCCATGATGCTTGCCATTATCCTTGCGCTGATCCTGGGCGAGCAACTTATGGGTGAAGGCAAACAAGGATTCCAATACATACAGGAATACACGGGTTTTTTCTCACCAGGAATTTTTGCGATGTTCATCCTCGGATTTTTCTGGAAGAAAACAAATTCGGCGGCAGCGCTGTATGCCATCCTGGGCGGCTTTATTTATTCCATCGTTTTGAAATTCTTGCCGGGCGTTACAGATCTTTCTTTTCTTTCCGGCATCGGCTTCTCAAAAGCAAATGCGAACGGTATTTACGAAATTCCGTTTATGGACCGGATGATGATCGTATTCCTGCTTTGCATTGCCGGTATGGTGATCATTAGCCTGATGGGTAACAAAGAGAAGGATGATCCCAGGGGTCTGAACATTGATAAATCTATGTTCAGCGTCGAACGTCCTTTCGCTATTGGTTCTATTCTTGTATGTGCAATTCTTGTCGCCTTGTATTTGGCGTATTGGTAAAATATGGATATTAATAGTTTTAAAGGAGAAGAGATCGCGGTTTACAAAGACAGGCCCGTACTGCGCTTCACGATTAAGAATCATCATGGCCTGGAAGTACATGTATTGAACTTTGGCGGAATCATTACTAAGATCCTGGCACCCGATCGTCAGGGAACGAGAAGAAATGTAGTGTTTGGGTTCGATCATTTTGAAGATTATCTCCCCAACCTCGATCATCATCTTGGATGTTTGGTAGGAAGATATGCGAACAGGATTGGAGGCGCAGCATTTACCATAAACGGAACACATTATCAACTAACCGCCAACGAAAACAACAATATGTTGCACGGTGGAAAGGATAATTTTTCGAAACGGTTTTGGGAAGTTGAGCAAGGGGAAGAAAACCGCATCAAATTATCCATTAAAAGTCCGGATGCTGATAATGGATTTCCGGGTAACCTTCAACTGGATGTGGACATGACCGTTACTGATGAAAACGAACTGATCTTCGACTATACGGCAAGTTCAGATAAGGACACTTACGCGGGATTTACACAGCATTCTTATTTTAATTTGAGCGGTGCAAGCAGAGATGTGCTCAGTCATTTTTTATCGGTGAATGCTGATTTCATAACAGAAACGGATCAGCAGTTGATTCCCACGGGAGTATTGAAAGACGCTAGTAATACCGCATTCGATTTACGCATGCCGAAAAGAATTGAAGAGATCATCCAACAAATCCCGGAGGGGCTGGATGATAATTTCGTGCTGAATGAATTTGACGAAAAGAATTTTTCTCTGAATAAAGCAGCCGAATTATATGATGCAAACTCAGGGCGGCTGATGGAAGTATTCACCACCGAGCCGGGACTACAGATCTATACCGCTAATCACCTGCATAAAATTGAGGGTGATTTTCTCGTTCCAAAATTTCCGGCCATTTGTATGGAAGCCCAGCATTTTCCGGATAGTCCGAACAAACCGGAATTTCCTTCAACATTATTGAGAAAAGGAGAAACATACAGGCAAAAGACAGTTTACCGGTTTTCGGTTAAAGGATCCGGCGTCTGATCGAAAGACAATGCATAGAAAAATCAGGAAATATGCGCCTGCGCGGTCAGTTCATCCATGGAAATGGCATTATGACTCTCATCATACACGCATTCCCCATTTTTGATGAGCAGTACCTGAGGCGATTCATGATAGACATGAAAAGTTTCGGATATGCGGTTCGAAATCTGCCGGTAACGGATAAGATCCAGGTAGTAGAATGAAAGGCCCCCGGGTTCTGCGGAACGCTCGAGCCTGTTCTTCGCCATACTGCTGATGGCGCACCTCGTGCTGTGTTTGAAGATAACCTGGGGCCCGGATAGAGACCTGGATTTAATTTCTTCTATTTGTGATTCATGGGTAAGATCGATCCAGTTCATTTCAGTCATTTATGCGCCGCGCATCATTCGCTCCTGCATAGGGCAACCTACCTTACGGCTGGAATTGCAACTGGCCAGGGTGCCGGCAGCAAGCGCAGCTGTTACGAGTATCAGGAAAATTTTTTTCATAGAATTGTGTTTCTTTTTACAAAGATAGTTTCTGATCGGATAAACGAACAAGTTTCATAAATAGTGTTTTATTCTACAAAATACTTTTATGGGTTCTTTTACATTTGCATAAATCCCGTTAAAATCAAAGCTTTATGCTCCAGCTAACTCGTCCTGTTGCTTTCATCGACCTTGAAACTACCGGCGTAAACCTGTCTACCGACAGAATTATTGAAATCGCCATCGTAAGATTACTCCCCACCGGTGAAAAGCAGGTAAAGAGAAAACTTATCAATCCGGAAATGGATATCCCCAAATCCTCTTCTGATATCCATGGCATTACCAATGATATGGTAAAAGACGCGCCAACTTTCAGGCAGGCAGCCAATGAGATCAAACAATTTCTTGATAATTGTGACCTGGGAGGCTATAACAGCAACCGTTTCGATATTCCCTTATTGATGGAAGAGTTTCTGAGAGCCGGTATGGATGTGGATTTGTGCGACCGCAGGATGATCGATGTGCAACATATTTTCTACACTATGGAGCCGCGCACACTTAAGGCAGCTTATAAATTTTATTGCGACAAAGAACTGGAAAATGCGCATAGTGCTGAAGCTGATGTTCATGCCACCATAGATGTACTGATGTCGCAGTTACAACGTTATAATCACCTGGGAGCCACACTTGATTCCGTACTTTCTGTAATTGGCGAAGAAAAAATCGTGGATTATGCCCGCCGGATGATCATCGATGACAGAGGCATCGAAGTATTCAATTTCGGGAAATATAAAGGCAGACCCGTTGCCGATGTACTTAAACAGGAACCTCAATACTACGACTGGATGATGAAGGGGGATTTCCCGCTGCATACCAAGAAAAAGCTCACCGAATTGTTGAATAAGGCCCTGTTAAAAACTGTTTAACAACATGAACGCAGGATTTTACATGTGAAATAAAATCCTAAATTTGGTTCTCAACCAGCCTTCGTATTTGGAAAAGATTGTCATCATACCCACCTTCAATGAAAAAGAAAACATTGAAGCTATTATCGCGGCGGTGATCAGTCTCAACATGGATTATCACATCCTTATCATCGATGATGGCTCACCTGATGGTACCGGTACCATCGTTAAATCACTTTTCAGCACTTATCCCGGCCAGTTATTTCTTGAAGAAAGAAGAGGCAAGCAGGGATTGGGCACAGCCTATATCCATGGGTTCAGATGGTCATTGAACAGGGGTTATCGATACATTTTCGAGATGGATGCAGACTTTTCCCATAATCCAAAAGACCTCGAAAGACTATACCTGGCTTGTGTTAACGGGGCAGATGTTGCTGTGGGCAGCAGATATGTAAAAGGTGGCGCGGTCGAGAACTGGCCCGCGAACCGCATTTTACTTTCCAAAGGTGCCTCAATGTACACCCGTATGATTACGTGGATGCCGGTTAAAGATCCCACTGCAGGCTTTGTTTGCTATAAAAGAGAAGTGTTGGAAACCATCAACCTTAATAATATCAGCTTTGCAGGATATGCTTTCCAGATAGAAATGAAATTCGCCGCCTGGAAGCTAGGATTTAAAGTGGTAGAAGTTCCGATTACCTTCATCGACAGGCAGCTCGGAGCCAGTAAGATGAATAAAAGCATTATTAAAGAAGGAGTTTGGGGCGTTCTGGAATTGAAATGGCAGAGTATGTTCAAAAACTACCGCAACCGCGTGATCAACAAAAACGTCAACGCCTCCCCTGTTTTTGCCCCGCCTACCACCATTCTTGAAGGAAACAGTTGATCAGTTCGTTTTGAATGCAGGATGAAACTGATGCAGTGTGGTTCGAAGAAATTCTCTGTCGAGGTGCGTATAAATTTCTGTTGTGGTGATACTTTCATGACCAAGCATTTCCTGAACGGCCCTCAGATCGGCTCCGCCTTCCACCAGGTGCGTTGCGAATGAATGCCGGAAGGTATGAGGAGAAATTTTCTTCTGCACACCTGCTTTTATGGCAAGTTCTTTAAGGAACAAAAAGATCATTACACGGGTCAGCCGTTTCCCTCTCCTGTTCAGGAAAACGATATCCTGTTCTCCCTGCTTGATCTGCTTATGGTTCCGGACATTGTTTACGTAC
>JAEWDG010000276.1 GCA_023390215.1 Bacteroidota bacterium
GGGTTCTGTTGCACTTGTATGTGTGATAGAACTACTGTCTGCTATGGCTGCCTGCAGCGATCCGGTTTTTGTACTGTCTGTTTCAGCAACTTTTGCCCGGGTAGTATCGCCGGAAAGCGGCATCAGGGTACTATCGTGCACCTGTGCCTTTGAGAGCCGGGGCAGGAAAAGAATAAGGATTAGAAAAGTTCGTAACAAACGCATTAGCCTGGTGATTTCAGTATCGGCCGGGTTCGAAATTAATTAAAAGGCGCAAGGTCTTAAAACCTATAAGGTTTTAAGACCTTATAGGTTGGGGTTAATTAAAAATAGTTCACATATCCAAAATGCAGTTTGGAGGCTTCCCGGATATTAAAAGGAATATCGTTTCTCATACCAGTGGCATAACTAATATTCAGTAACCCCACCTTAGTTTCATAAACCAGCCCAAGCCCCAACCCTAAAAACCGATTACGCACATTGATCTGCTGATATTTATTTTTAACCATACCCAAATCAGCAAAGAAAAACAGATAGGAATTCAAGCCCAGAAGATTCCGGTACTCAGCAGTGAGCACTGCATACCGGGTTGCATAAATACTTTCCTCATCAAATCCCCGCAAGGTTTGAAATCCACCCACCTGGAACAACTCATTTCTGAAAACCGAGGGGCTGGTATAATAGCCTCCCTGGAAGCCTGCCTTAACAGTGGAGAGCTTACCGATCGGAAAAAAATGTGCACCTGAAATTTTCGCACGCAACTGGTATACGCGCTTTTTAATAGAATCATATAGCGACGCGTAATCAAAATCCGGATCCTTGAGATTTATAATATCATTGTTGCTGCTTATTTTTTTTGTTCCCACCGAAACATTAAAGTTTGCTTCCGTTCCCTTCCTTGGATTGTATTTATAATTTGTACCCTGCAGGAGATAGCTGATGCCCACATTCGTTGATTTCACATCGATGTTGGGAGGAAGTTTTTTTGTGATTTTAATCTGGTTGGTATCCACTCCTCCCTGCAATAATGATGAGCTCTGCCATTGAATAAAGATCCTGGTCGACTGAATGGCTGAAAATTGATAATCTGCCCCGAACTGTGCATTCACCTGGAGAAAGCTGGAATCTTTTTTAAAGAGATCGAAAAGAAAATCCAGCCCGAAAGCGCTGTTAAATATATAAGGATGATTATACCCCAGATTAAGTCTGGGGGATTTGGCCTGAAGTTGCTGCCATTTGATGAGAATAGACTCTCCGTTACCAAGCATGTTTTTCAGGTCGAGGTTCACATCGCCTGTAAGCTGAAATTTCTTTTCCTCGCCTGCCGCAGGTAAGAACCCAATAAGAAAATTCACCTGGCTGCTTTTTTTGGGTTCCAGATAAAGGTTTACAACAGCACTTGTTCCGAGCATCGTAAGATCCGAAGGCTGAATCGGATTTACATAACTCAGTTCACTGATACGTTTGTCGATATCATTCAACCGGGCCCGGTTATATAAGGATCCATTCTCTATGCCCAGATAATGCTGCAGAAATTTCGCGTTCAGTTTTGCTTTTCCAATGATGCGAATGCTGTCGATGGGATACTGAACGCCTTTCCGAACTTTAAGCGCCGCGGCGATACTGTTGTCACCGAGTTCAATACTATCCAGATAAACTTCCGCAAACGGATAGCCGTTGTTCGCATAATAGCCCAACATCCTGTTCTGAAGCCCGATCCATTGTGCAATGCTTATGGGCTTCTGATTGAAATTGCGGGAGAGGAAACGCGCGTACTCCAGCACCTGCGGTTCAATACTATCGGCATTCAGACTCATCCATTTATACTGCTTTCCAACAAATATGAAAATATCTTTTTGGTTGGTGCCCGAAGAAACTGAATCAATCGAAGCGCTCAGAAATCCTTTATCGTATAAAGTTTGTGGCAGCCTGACCAAATAACTGTTTAACGCTTTTTCTCCGGGAAAAGCAGATTGCAACTTCAAAGAAGCGGGATCAAACAAACTATCTTTGCCGTTGAAATGATAGTTAAGCGACCAGGATACATTAACGGCATTGGTCTCTTGTCCGGCAACTGCCATCGAACAAAAAAAGAAACTCAAAAAAAGATAGATCGGTAAATTAAATTTCATAGCATCCCGCCGGAGAGCATTCAAAATTAACAAACAGCGGATTGGCAGGCATATATATTCACATACCTTTTTGTAAACAGGCCTGCAGTTATTGCAATTTTCATTTCTCCACTTCGCCCGGACTTCGTAACCAGCTTATCGATGCGCTTTGTTCCGAAGTAGAACTTACGCCGGTATTCAGTTCAGATGAAAAAATAGAAACCATTTATTTCGGAGGCGGAACACCCAGTATTTTAAATACTGATCAACTTTTTCAAATCTTAAACTCAATAACGAAAAAGTTCAGTATCGATCCAAAAGCGGAAATAACCCTCGAAGCCAATCCTGACGACATACAGGCAGGTTCACTTGAATCATGGCATAAGCTGGGCTTTAACAGGTTAAGTGTGGGATTGCAATCTTTTGATGAAAAAGAACTTGTTTGGATGAACCGCGCGCACCATGCTGATCAGTCTATTGAAGCGCTTGAGCAGATAAAGCTTAGTGCATTTGAAAATTATTCCATCGACCTCATTTATGGTTCTCCGCTTCAAACCGATGCGCAGTTATTACATAATCTGAATATTATTGATTCGTATAAGGTTCCTCATATTTCCTGCTATGGTTTAACGATTGAACCGGGAACCAGGCTTCATCATCTGGTTGAAAAGAAAAAGCAGGTTGCAACCGATGATAACAAACAATCTTCGCAGTTTCTTCTCATCATGCAATGGATGCGTGCGCATGGCTACGATCATTATGAAGTCAGCAATTATGCATTACCGGGAATGAAAAGCCGTCACAACAGTAGTTACTGGTCAGCGAAATCATATTATGGTTTTGGTCCATCGGCGCATAGTTTTGACGGCAGGAGAACAAGAAAATGGAATATTGCAAACAATGCCCTCTACATTAAATCTCTGGAGCGGCAGATCATTCCATCCGAAGAAGAAATATTGACTGCGGAACAACAATTAAACGAATATGTAATGACCAGCCTCCGTACCTCTTCGGGAACAGATCTTGAAAAAATAAATAATGAATGGGGTGATGAGCATCGCAGGCGTATTGAGACGGGCTTATCAAAATTTACACAGCAGGGTTATCTGATCAGAGAAAACAGTTCTTACAGATTAACGGATAAAGGTATGTTGATTGCTGACGGTATAGCATCTGATTTGTTTGTCGTTTAAATCAAACCAGCATTTGTTCTAATTCATGAAATGCAGCGCCGGCGGTTTTTCCGCCCCATAAAATATCAAACACCGCTCCTGCCACGGGCATTTCGGCTCCTATTTTTTCGTTGATGATATGCATGCATTTACTCGCCATATACCCTTCAGCGACCATGCTCATCTCAAGCTTTGCAGCCTGCACCGAATATCCTTTCCCGATCATGGTTCCAAAGGTTCTGTTGCGGCTGAACAGCGAATAACAGGTTACAAGCAGGTCGCCCAGATAAACGGAAGCCGCGTAATTATGATGAGCAACTTCTCTTCCTGATGGGGAATGATCAATATAGCCCACCTCCGCGTTTATGATACCGGCTTTTCTAAGAAAACCTGCCATTTCATCGGCGCTGTTCGCGATCAGCACGCTTAAAAAATTATCTCCGTAGTCAAGTCCGTGCGCGATCCCAGCTCCAACCGCATATATATTTTTCAGCACAGCTGCATACTGAACACCGTAAATGTCACGGTTAACGATCGTGTTGATGAAATCTGTTTTGAAATGCGAAGCAATCTCACTTGCAAAGGCCTGATCCAGGCCAGTGAAAGTGAGGTAAGATAATTTTTCTGCTGCCACTTCTTCGGCATGGCAGGGACCGAGCACCGTAAAATAATTCTGAATATCAAAACCGTATTTGATCTTCAGATAATCATTGAGGAGAATATTCTGTTCGGGCAAAATGCCTTTAACAGCGGAAATAATTTTTTTTGAAACCAGCAGTTTCCCGTCAATCCGGTTCAATGCTTCTGTAACAAAGGCGGAGGGAATGGCGATCAGCACAACATCGGCATCCGATACAACCCGCGCGGGATCAGCGCTTAAAGCAAGTTTCGACATATCAAATCTTGCTGAAGAAAGATATTGCGGATTATGATGTTTTGAACGGAATTGCTCAATCGCAGCTTCACTCCTGTTCCACCAACTGATGTGATTGCCTTTGTCGGTTAGGATTTTCGCCAGTGCCGTACCCCAGCTTCCGCTTCCAAGAATTCCAAATTTCATGCTTGCCATTAGATGCCGAAGTTATTACAAACCCAGTTTTTCAACGGCCATTTGCGCTGCGATCTGGCTGGCATCTTTTTTATTATATCCTTTCGCCTGTGATACCAGTTCTCCATCTACAGTTGCACCGATGGTAAACAACCTTCTTCCATTTTCAATTTTCTCTTCCAACGTTTCAAACTCCAACTGCTTTCCGTTCTTATTTGCCCATCCGTATAACTTATTCTTGATATTGATCTCAATGGATTCCAGGTCTTCGGTAAACAGGTGTGGATAGATGATAAATTCTTCCACCCATCGCTGTGTTTTTTTATATCCTTTATCAAGATAAACCGCGCCTATCAGGGCCTCCAGCGTGTTTCCAAAAATCTGGGAGATCTTCAGCGCGTTATCAAACTTGTTGTAAAATGTGATCTTCTTCAACCCCATTTTCACAGCAATTTCATTAAGCTTCTGGCGGTTAACCATTTTGCTGCGCATTTCCGTCAGGAATCCTTCCCCCTTGTATGGATATTTTCTGAAGAGATAATGTGCGATGATAGAACTGAGAACGGCGTCGCCAAGAAATTCCAGTCTTTCATTATTTTCATCTGCGCCTTCCCGGACAGAGCGATGACTAAGGGCCGTTTTATACAACGTCAGATCGCCCGGAACAAATCCCAGTACATTGTTGAGTTGCCTTTTGAACTCTTTTTTCTTTTTATCGAATTCAAAAAAATCGGTTAGGAATTTCACTATTTAGATTCGTACCCGAATTTAGGTTATTCCTTTGAATGGGCTGATAAGATCGTGAGATCAGGGCTTGTATTTCTTGATGATAACGGATGCGTTGTGTCCGCCAAACCCAAAAGTATTGCTGAGTGCGGCGTTTACCTCTCTATGCTGCGCTTTATTGAAAGTAAAATTCAGGCGCGGATCGAGTTCAGGATCATCTGTAAAATGATTGATGGTAGGTGGGATGATGTTTTGTGTAACAGCCATGATACAGGCTAGTGCTTCAAGCGCGCCGGCAGCACCAAGACAGTGACCGGTCATGCTTTTTGTAGAACTGATATTGAGATTAAATGCGTGGTCACCAAAAACACTCATGATCGCTTTTGATTCAGCGATGTCTCCGAGAGGTGTTGAGGTACCGTGAACATTAATATAATCGATGTCCCCGGGCTTCATACCTGCATCCAGCAAAGCCTGGTTCATTACATTTTTCGCACCCAGTCCTTCAGGATGAGGCGCTGTAATATGATAGGCATCTGCGGTTGCACCGCCGCCGGCGATTTCGCAATAGATCTTCGCGCCCCGGGCAAGCGCATGTTCCAGGCTTTCAATAATTAAAACCCCGGCACCTTCACCCATCACAAAACCATCGCGGTCTTTGTCGAATGGCCTGCTGGCAGTTTTAGGATCATCATTTCTTTCACTCAGGGCTTTCATGGCATTGAAGCCACCCACACCTGCGGCGCTAATCACTGCTTCACTGCCGCCCGTAACAACCACATCAGCTTTACCCAGCCTGATATTATCGAACGCATCAATGATCGCATTGGTTGAAGATGCACAGGCACTTACCACTGCATAATTTGGTCCGCGAAAACCGTTGCGCATGGATATTTGCCCGGCTGCAATG
>JAEWDG010000285.1 GCA_023390215.1 Bacteroidota bacterium
CAATAGATTATGTTTTTTCGCGATGGCCATGATTTTGTCCATATCACAGGCAATACCGGCATAATGAACGGGAACGATCACCTTTGTTTGGGGCGTGATCAGCATTTCAATTTTATCCGCGTCTATATTCGGATTATCTGCATTGCTGTCTGCAAAAACAATTTTCGCACCCTGCCTGGTAAACGCGAGGGCTGTCGACACAAAAGTGAAAGAGGGAACGATCACTTCATCACCGGGTTTCACATCACAAAGCATAGCACACATTTCCAGCGCATCCGTACAGGAAGTTGTAAGCAGGGTTTTTTTGAACCCAAATTTTTCCTCCAGGAATGCCTGGCATTTTTTTGTAAACAAACCGTTGCCCGAAATTTTTCCGGAATAAACAGCCTGGTACATGTAATGCATTTCCTTGCCGGTGAGATAGGGTTTATTAAAATTGATCATAATGTTATATCTGAAAATAAGTTTTTAGTTTTATTTTATGCCTGGTTATTTTCAACCATCTGAAGCCATTGTTCTGTGCTTCTTTCAGGATCTAAAAGTTGTAGCCCCAGGCGCCTGCAGTTCTGTTTCATCTCACTCAGTTCATCCGGGTTCAATTTCAAAATACGATACATTCCTTCCGCGAAATCCGACGCATCCATAAGCCTGGCGCGGTAACCGGTATCCCCTGAAATCACGATATCCATAGCTACGCCCTGGTTAAACGCAACTACAGGGGTTCCACACATAATAGACTGATTTACCATACTCGGTCCAGCATCCTCAATGGAAGGGCAGAGAAAAATATCCGCGGCCTGGTAGGCAGAAGCAACACCGGTACTGTTATTAAGCATACCCAGGTCCTTGTGTTCAAAAGGCAGCATCGGTTTTACTTTATCGGTTTCCATTCCGGCGATCAGCAAAAGAATGTTTGAATCGAGTTCCGGTTCGTCTTTAAGCCGGGCTTTTAATATTTGCAACGCTTCGATCAGGTACTTAATCCCTTTACGTTCATGGTTCAGAAAATAAGCACCGAAGAACATCACTTTTTTATCATCCGGAATGTTAAACGGTTCCCTGCTTTTCGCGGCAGGTAACGGAAAGAACACATCCGGATTTATAGAAATAAAAATTTTATGTATGGCTTTGTTCCTGAATAAACTGCTTTGCATTGCCTGTTCCTCCTGCCATTTGGAGGCAATTACCAGACTGATATCCGTTTGATCAATATGCTTTTGTTTAAACAACATATTACGGTGCGTGATATCGTTTGGATCATTTGAATACAGGCCGGGGCATGAACCACATGCATTATGATATCCCGTACAATCCCAGGAATAATGGCAGCCCCCCGTTAGTGGAGCGGTATCATACATCATCCAGTAAACAGGCGCCCTGGTGAGTGTATAGATCTCCTGCAAATTCTTTGTATTCACAAAATTCTTGGCAAACAACACTATAACGGCGTCTGGTTTCATACCTGCTTTCTGAAGGATCGACTTTGTTGAGTAGAACATTTTAGTTTCATCGGCCTCATGAAAATGATATTTCGGATTCGTAACAAGGTGTTTTTCCAACCTTAGTGTCCTTTTTATTTTGTTGATCGCCCTGTCTTTCCAGTGAATGAATTTTGTTTCCATACTCACCACGCCTTCAGGATATCGTGTATCAAACTTGTTGACAAGCAAACACACCTTATGGCCGCGTTTCCTGAACTCATAAAACAGATCGAGTGTAACAGCTCCCGATGTTTCCAGCGGATTATTCCTGTATATCATCAAAATATTCATTCAACTATCTCCCTGCATTTATTTTCCCTTTTACCGAAGAATTGTTTTAACCACACGCATCTGCTTTTTACTTTATAACCAGATATGATAAACGTTTTCACGATGATTGGCATGAAAGCCAAGTTTTTTATAAAAATTGCATGCATTGATGTTATCTGTCTGCGTGGCCACATCAAGCATTGCAACCTCCTTTTCACGAACGACGGCGATCACCTGGTTCATGAGTTTACTGCCTATCGATTTGCCCCGTGCGCTTTCATCAACAGCGATAATACCGATCTGGGCGAGATCCGGCTTGATCCTGACCGTAACAACACCCAGTTCTTTTTCATCTTCCACATATACAAACGTATGATCAGCGATTTTCCTGGTCAGCGAATTTTCAATCCAGGCCAGGTATAATCTTTCGAACTCCCTGTTTTTAAAATGCGCATCAATTTTATATCGGGAATAAAGACCGCTTTGCAGGGATAGATCGATCAGTTTGTCTGATGGATAACCGGGTTCATAATCTTTGATGTGCATATCCTTGCCTGCTGCCATTGCATCGTTAACGCATATACGAAAAGTTATCTTCCGGTCCACCAGCCTGGCTCCATTTTCCCTGGCTGCAGTATTAGATAAATTATCGTCAGGATCAACAAAAAGATAAATCAGGGAATATCCATTATTTTTTGCCTGCTCAATTTGCACTTGCAGATCTGCGGCCTGCATGTTGTCTGCATGAATACGCCCGATTTTATAACCAAAAAAATCAGAATCCCATGTTGCCTGTTCGAGTTGATTGGTCATGATCATTATTTATCCCAGATGCCCCTGGCCTGGTTTGAAATAATCTTTTTGTACTGAAGCGGTGTTATGATCGCGCTTGCAATGCTGATGATAGTGGTAGATAATACAACGCCATATATGCCCAGGGTTTTCCCCAGGAAAATAGCCAGCGGAATATTAATCAGACTCCCAAACATAGCGAGGTAAAGTTGAAGTTTTACTTTTCCAACACCATTCAGAAACTGGCTGTAAATGCTGTTCCATCCATTGATCACTACGTAGGCAGCAATTGATGCGGAGATCGCAAATGAAATTATCACTTGGTCTCCCACCCATACATGAAAAACCCAGCCCGCCAGCGTGAGCATTACGACGGATACAAGAGCAAGTAACAGCCAGATCTTTCTGAGTTTTGAAACGGTGCCCTTTATCCAGTCCAGATCTTTCTTCACCCATGCCTCAGTAAACGCGCTCCAGAAAGGAGTCATGATGATTCCCATCACCATAGGGATCACCCCAAAATATTTATATGCAACATTATATGCAGTAACGTTAGCCGGACCAAACAACTGAGCGATGATCAGGTTGCTGGTTTCATATAAAATGATGGCAGCAATTTGTATGAAAAAAAATTTTACACCCAGCGACATAAGGTTGCGGGCGTACGAAAAATGCACATAGCTTAATGATGGTGCGTATTGTTTGTAATCCCGGGAATAAAACCAGATACTGGATGCAGTAAGAACGATGATTGGAGCCAGCCCCAGGGCGAGCCCCAGGTAAATCAAATTTCCCGAAGTTGTTTTGGTAAGTATAAAAATCACAGACAGCGAAATAATACTTCCCAGTAAATTAAAAAACGAAGCTTTTGCAGGCTGTTGATTTGCAGTTATGATGGTTGTGATCAATTGCAATACAAACTGAATACAGAAAAAACTAAATACCAGCAATGCCAGAATATTCAGTTCGGAAGCCATGTTTCGTGGAGCATTTAGAATTACGGCCCAATTCAAAAATGGATTGATCACATTGAAAAGGATCAGTACCGCTGCCATAATAATTGCGAGTATGGCATAGGTTGTACTCAGGTAAATACGTGCGAGTTTAAAATCTCCGATGGCGATCGCTTCAGCGAATTTGTTTTTCAGGCCATTCCCAAAACCCACATCGAAAAAGCTCAGCCAGGCGATGATGGAGCTTAGCGTGAGCCAGATACCATATTGATCCGCATTTACGTAATGAATGGTGAGGGGCACCAATACCAGGCTGATCGCGATATTACAACCCCTTATCACGAAGGAAGCCAGGATGTTCTTCCTGGCCTTCACGGTTCGTTGGTGACCTTTGTTTAATACAGAACCAACAAAGGACAATTTGTCTAAAACCTTATCTTTCATTATCCCTGTTTGTATCGGCATCCGGAGGCTTTCCGGAGAAACGGGTTTTAGCCATGATTTATTTTGACATTAGATTTTTCTCTGCACTGTTACGGTAAAGTTCGAGGTCTTTATCCATCATTTCTTTTACCAAAGCCTGAAGATCATATTTTGGCTTCCATCCCAGTTTAGATTTTGCTTTTGATGCATCACCGATCAAAAGTTCCACTTCCGTAGGTCTGAAGTATTCAGGATCCACGGCAACAACAACTTTGCCTTCAGGAAGCTGGTACGCAGGGTTTGAGCAGGATACAACCCTACCTTTTTCTCCAACCCCATCTCCATAAAATTCCAGTTCTATTCCTACCTCAGCAAAGGACATACGTACGAACTCCCGCACACGGGTGGTAACACCTGTAGCGATCACAAAATCTTCGGGTTCATCCTGCTGAAGGATCATCCACATCGCCTCCACATAATCTTTCGCATGGCCCCAGTCGCGCTCTGCGTTAAGGTTACCAAGAAACAGTGTTTCCTGCATACCCAATGCGATCGCGGCGACCGCGCGGGTGATCTTTCGCGTAACAAAAGTTTCACCACGCAAAGGGCTTTCATGATTAAAGAGAATTCCGTTACATGCGAACATATCATACGCTTCCCGGTAGTTCACCACGATCCAGTATGCGTATAATTTTGCGACCGCGTAAGGACTTCTGGGATAAAAAGGCGTGGTCTCTTTCTGAGGAACTTCCTGAACCAATCCATATAATTCAGATGTTGAGGCCTGGTAGAGCTTGGTCTTTTTCTCCATACCCAGGATCCTCAATGCTTCAAGCAAACGAAGTGTTCCGATACCATCCGCGTTAGCTGTGTATTCGGGTGTATCAAAACTGACCTTTACATGGCTCATTGCGGCGAGGTTATAGATCTCGTCGGGTTGTGTTTCCTGTACGATGCGGATAAGGTTCGTGCTATCCGTAAGATCTCCATAGTGTAGCTTAAAGCGGGATTTTCCTTCGTGGCGATCTTTATAAAGATGATCAATTCTATCCGTGTTGATCAAAGACGATCTGCGCTTGACACCATGGACCATAT
>JAEWDG010000058.1 GCA_023390215.1 Bacteroidota bacterium
ACCCAGGGAGATATCACCATCAAGAATGCCCGGGTTGATACGTTGGGAATGATCCCGGAAAAATTTCAGCAACTGGGTATCCAAATGAATTTTACCGGCGATGATATTCATATCCCCAGCCAGGAATCATATACAATTTCTAAATACCTCGACGGAGCAATTCTGAACGTGTATGATCATCCCTGGCCCGGCTTCACACCCGATCTGTTAAGCATCGTGCTTGTAACTGCGATCCAGGCACATGGAAGTGTACTGATCCATCAGAAAATGTTTGAGAGCCGGCTTTTTTTTGTCGACAAACTTATTGAAATGGGTGCGCAGATAATTTTATGTGACCCGCATCGCGCTGTAGTGATCGGTCTTGAAAGAGCACAACAACTTAGGGGAATAACAATGAGCAGCCCCGATATACGCGCCGGGGTGGCACTCCTGATTGCGGCCTTAAGCGCACAGGGAAAAAGTACCATTCAGAATATTGATCAGATAGACAGGGGGTATCAGTTTATTGATGAACGTTTGAGAAATCTTGGAGCAGATATTACCCGTAAAGAATAATTATGGAATCGCAACATCAGAAAATATTGATCATTACCGCTCCATCGGGTGCTGGGAAAACTTCGATCACGCATCACCTGATGCGTGTTTTTCCGGTACTGATGTTTTCTGTTTCAGCCGCCACAAGAGAAAGAAGAGATAACGAAAGAGATGGTGTGGATTATCATTTCATGACGGAAGATGAATTTAAACATAAGATCCACCAAAAGGAATTCGCGGAATGGGAAATGGTCTACGAAGGAAAATATTATGGAACACTTAAGTCTGAATTAAAAAGAATCTGGAACCTGGGCCGTATTCCTGTACTCGACATCGACGTTAAGGGAGCCCTGCATATACGCCAGCAATACCCTGAAAACGTGTTGAGCATTTTTGTTCAGCCCCCATCAGTAGACGCGCTGAAAGCAAGACTGATGAGCCGTGGTACGGAAACCGAAGAGTCGCTTGCAGCAAGGGTGAACAAGGCTTCATATGAACTTTCTTTTCACGATCATTTCGACAGAACCATTGTAAATGAAATCTTAGATAAAGCCTGCACAGAAGCCGAAGTGATCGTAGCAGAATTCTTACGCTCATAGCATCATTCCCGATTTTACTATTTTTAGGTATGGATTGGTCGGTTCTTATATCACTTTGCATTTCAGTAATACTTATCGGATTTTTCTCCGGTCTGGAATCTGCTTTTCTTTCGGTCAACAAATTATCGATACAGTTAAGCAAGAAGAGAGGCAATCCCCGTGGCAAAACCTGGGATGAATTCACAGAACATCCCACCCGTTTCATAGGAATGCTGCTTGTGGCGATCAATCTCGTTATTATTCTCTATGGACTTTTTATCGGAGACTTATTATTTCCACTTTGGAAATCGTTTGAAAGGGTTTTGCCGAATTCAACAAAGCCTTATTTAAGTATCGTCAAACTGATCTTTGAAACTGTACTTGCTTTCACCATACTTTTATTTGTTGAATTTTTCAGTAAAGCATATTTCAGGGCACGTAGCAACCGGTTGCTTGCTTCGGGGCTTATCACTTATTCTGCCCGTTTTTTTTACAGTTTACTTTCCTCGTTTGCAACCATGTTTGTAAAAGCTTCCGAATGGTTGCTGCGTTATATGTTCAATGTAAAAATATTTGAAAACAAATCCGGTTTCAGTAAACTGGATTTCGAAAATTATATTCAGCAAAGCAAAAATTCTGAAGAAGACGAGAACTCCGAGTTAAATAATGAACTTTTTGAAAATGCGCTCTCCCTTCGCGACGTCAAGCTCCGTGAGTGTTTGATTCCACGTAAAGAAATCGAAAGCATCGATATTCATACTGCTGTTTCCGATGCAAGAAAAAAATTCATCGAAACCAAACTGAGCAAACTTGTTGTGTATGAAAATAATATCGACAGCATACTGGGATATGTGCATCAACTCGACCTGTTCAGGCAGCCGTCCACGTTAAAGGAGATACTGAAACCCATTCCTGTTGTTCCGGAAAGCATGAGTGCAACCGATCTGATGAATAAATTCAGCACAGAAAGAAAAACGATCGCCTGGGTAATCGATGAATTTGGCGGAACTGCCGGCATAGTTACGATGGAAGATCTTTTGGAAGAGATATTTGGCGAAATAGAAGATGAATATGATGAGGCAGAGGACCTAATAGATCAACAAATCGGGAGCGCGGAATTTATATTCAGTGGAAGGCTTGAGCTGGATTATATCTCAGAGAAATATCACTTAAGTTTCGACGAAGAAATTAATGCGGAAACGCTGTCGGGTTACATCATCGAAAAACATGAATCAATTCCTAAACAAAAGGAACGCATCATCGTAGATGATTATGAGATCGAGATCATGAATGTTTCTGACACACGTATTGAGCTGGTAAAATTGAAAATCCTGCGGTAATGGTGCTCGCTGTTCATATCCCTGTTAACGATTACAGGGCGGCAATCCATACGTATTCTCAATTGCTGAGTTTGCTGGAACTGGCCCGGCAAAAGCCTGAAGACAGGTTCATATTTTTCACTGATCAGCCGTTGTTCAAACAGGCGGATATTCCTTCAAATCTCGAGATCAAACCTGTAAAACCCGCACTGAAAAATCGCTTGCTGCAACACTACTGGTATCAGTTCAAGTTGCCCAAACTCCTGGAAAGGGAAAATGCCACGGCCTTTCTTTCACTTCAACCCGTTGCGGCGGGGTCTAAACATATCCCACAATTTCTGTGGTTAACAGATCTGGAAGACCTGCTACATAAGAATGGTAGAAATTTCAAACGCTCCAAAGATTGTTTATCACAGTTTTCAACGATTATCGTTCCGGGTCAGCATTGCGCGGTAGCGCTTGAAAATAAATTCAGCCTGGGTTCCAGGCTCCGGCAAATTCCTGTACCTGTAAGAGAAGTGCATGATACAAAACATCATATAACAGATGGATCTTTCTTTGCCTATCCACTCTCGCCCGATACATTAAAGCATCTTAAAACCGCGATGAAGGCCTTTACATTATTTAAGAAACGCCAGCGCAGTGAGATGCGGTTCCTACTGCTGGGGAAAGAAGCAGAGATCACGGAAGCGAAGAAGATTGTCGAAGGATATAAGTTGCTGAAATATGTAATGATGGAGCAGGTCAATGAGGACATGAATTTGCTTCGTTGGCTGGGCGTATCCTATGCAAATGTTTTTCTGAGCGAGCGCTTTTCCATGACGGAAGAAGCGGAATTGCTTTTACGATCCGGGAAACCTCTGGTTTGTTCGGATAACATTTTCTGGCAGGATGTATTTAGGGATGCTGCGGTGTATGGAGCGATCACAGAGGAAATGATCAGCATACAAATGATGAACCTGTATAAAAATGAAGACCAGAAGCTGGCCCGTGAACAATACCTTTCAGAAATAAATCAGCATTGTCTTCCTTCTGCTACAGCAGTTGCGCTTGATGGCATTCTATCCCTCACTCCGCTTCATTCTTCTTAACTTTGCTTCCCTCAAAAGAGCAGAACATGCATAAATCTACTATTACGATCGAAGTACACCGTGACGGAGAAAATATACCAGAGCATATTTCCTGGAATGCGACAGATTCCACCGCCGAGTCAATGCAGAAAGCCAAGGCAATGTGTGTGTCTTTCTGGGATGCGGAAGACCGGTCAGCGCTTTCGCTGGATCTCTGGACAAAGGAAATGATGGTGGATGAAATGGCCGATTTTTTTTATCAGATGATGATCACCATGTCGCAAAGCTTTGAACGCGCCACCCGGCAGTCGGAATTAAGTAACGATATGAAAACGTTTGCAAATAATTTTATTAAAAAATTTCATGCCCTTCAGATGAAGGATCAAAATCCCTAACGCAAAAATCAAAAGATATGTCGCTCGAAAAAAAGATCATGGAAGCCATGAAGGACGCCATGAAATCAAAAAATGAAGCAGCACTTCGCGGACTCAGAGCCATTAAAGCGGAAATTATTAAAGCTAAAACAGAACCAGGTGCCGGTGGTGAAATTGATGAAGCCACGGAACAGAAGTTTCTGCAAAAGATGATGAAGCAACGCCGCGATTCCCTGGAGATCTTTGAAAAGCAGGGCAGGGAAGATCTCGCAGTAAAAGAGAGAGAAGAGATGGCGGTTATCGAACAGTTTCTTCCCAAACAAATGACAGAGGAAGAAATAAAAGCAGCCGTGAAAACTATCATTACCGAAACCGGAGCCAGTTCAGCAGCCGACATGGGCAAAGTGATGGGTGTTGCTTCGAAGCAGTTAGCCGGAAAGGCAGATGGAAAAACCATTAGTGGTATTGTAAAGGAACTTTTAGGTTAGTGCATGCTGATCGACCTTTTGCTCATCGTTGCCTGGATTATCGCCATATTCAAGGGATTAAGCAAAGGATTTATAGTTGCACTATTTTCCGTTGTAGGCTTCATACTGGGTATAGCGGCGGCACTGGCCCTGTCTGCAAAAGTTGCGGAAAAATTATCCCAGGCGGGTACGGTTAATGGCAAGTGGCTGCCTGCCCTGTCTTTTCTCCTCGTATTTCTTGTTGTCGCTGTTATTGTTTCCCTCGCTGCCAGAACAATTCAACGCACAGCGGAAATGGCATTGTTGGGTGGCGTAAACCGGATCGCTGGTGCGGTGGCCTATATTTTTCTTTATTCAGTCATCTTAAGTGTCCTGTTGTTTTACCTGATCGCCATGAAGATCATTTCTCAGGAAACGGTTGATCACTCACGATTATACATGTTTATCCGGCCCTTAGCGCCGTGGATCATTGACAAACTGGGCGAACTGATACCTATGTTTCGAAACCTGTTCGAAGCCTTAAGGCTGTTTTTCGGGCAGGCAGGTAACAATTTGGAACATGGCTGAGAGCATTAGTTTTATTTAATGTAATTTTAGACGGTACCGGAATCTCAGTACATTCTTAATCATTGGATTAGCGAGAGCATGAGCTACGAAATAAAACAAGACGGAAAATTTAAATTCATAGAAGAAGGAACAGGTGAACCGCTCCTGCTGTTGCATGGTTTATTTGGAGCATTAAGTAATTTTTCAGATCTCATCGCGCATTTCCGCTTAACAAACAAAGTGGTTGTTCCCATGCTTCCTCTTTTAGATCTGGATCTATTGCACACTTCAGTGGGAGGTTTGGAAAAATATGTGACCAAATTCATCGATCATAGAAATTACAAAGACATTCACCTGATGGGTAATTCCCTTGGCGGACATGTTGCTTTGCTGCATATTCTACGGCATCCTGAACGGATAAAATCGCTTATACTCACCGGTAGTTCGGGCCTGTTTGAAAACGGGATGGGAGATACTTATCCGAAACGGGGAGATAAAGAATATATTCGCAATAAGACCGCGCTTACTTTCTATGATCCGAAAATGGCGACAGACGAACTGGTGGATGAAGTTTTCGAGATCACCAACAACCGGTTGAAAGTAATTAAAATTATTGCGCTTGCGAAGAGTGCTATTCGTAATAATCTGGGCGAGGAACTGAGCCAGATTCATCAACCTACATGCCTGATCTGGGGAAATAATGACACCATCACGCCGCCTTTTGTGGGAAAAGAATTTAATAGGTTGATCCCCAACAGTGAACTTCACTTTATAGATAAATGCGGTCACGCGCCTATGATGGAAGTCCCCGGTGAATTTAACAAGATTCTTGGTGGCTTTCTTGCTAAATTGAAGAGCCAGGCTGCAACAGTTTGATCAGTCCCGGTGTCTATTCTGTATCCCGGTTACCGGAATCAAAACCAAGCAATGTTAACCATCGATCTCATCAACCAAAATATTCCCCGGCTCAAGCCTGAAGATTCACTGAAAAAAGCGCTTCAACTGATCAGTGATTTTAAAGTAACCCATTTGCCTGTGGTTGCGGATGACAAATTCCTCGGTCTGGTTTCGGAAGATGATCTTCTCGATGTTGAAGGTCAGAACGTGTTCATGGAAAACATGCAGGAATATATGGTGCCGGCAGCCGTTCCCAAAACCGCGCATTTTCTGATTGCGGTGAACTGCAGTATTCAGTTTGACACCAATGTTGTTCCGGTAACAGACGCGGAGAACACCTATGTGGGTGCTATAACCACCTCAGATTTGCTGAAGGCGCTGGGTAATTTTGCAGGAGCAAACGAGATAGGAGGTATTATTGTTCTTGAAATGGAAAGGTCGCAGTTTGCGATCTCTGAGATCAGCCGCATCGTAGAAAGCAACGATTGCACGATCCTGCACCTGAACAGCACCACACATGCGGAAACAGGTTTGCTGACCGTGACCATTCACATCAATACAAGGGAAATATCAACTGTTGTCGCCACTTTTGAACGATATGATTATCACGTGATTTATAATTTCGGTAACGAACAATTTGAAAATGAGATCGACAGGAATTACAAGAATTTTATGCATTATCTTGATATCTGACCTGAAATAATTTTTTCTCTGCGAAACCTTCGTGTAAATAGAAAATTGGCAGCTCGGCTTTGCCTGCTTTACGCGTCGTTGTTTGTTGCTGTTTTATCAAGATCCCAGCAAATTTTACCTAATCCCCCCAGCGGTTCTGCTGATTCAGGCTTTGTTTGGAAAATAAAGGATATTGAAGTCTCAGGGAATAAAAAGACAAAGACTTATATCATACTCCGTGAAATGCAGATTAAATCCGGCGACACCATTGGGAGTATGCGTTTACTCGATCAGCTCGCCGTATCCAGATCACTGGTGTATAACCTTAATTTGTTTTCGGAAGTTAAAATCGAACCTGTTTTCGGAGACTCAGCCAATCTTCGTCTTAAGGTAACCGTTAGGGAGCGCTGGTACATCTATCCGACGCCGCAGTTTCAGCTTGTAGACCGCAATTTCAATGAATGGCTGAAGGTTTACAATGCCGATTTTAACCGCGTAGTGTATGGTGCCAAACTCGTTCATTACAATTTCTCAGGGCGCGGCGACCAGTTGAAGATATTTGCCCTGAATGGGTACCTGCGAAATTTTTCTTTTTCATACAGCACACCATACAGTAACCCCGGCCTCACCGAAGGTTACCGTGTGAGCGCAGGCTTTACTCAGAACAGGGAAATTTCTTACAAAACCAGTTATAACAATAAACTTTTACAATTTAAAAAAGATGGCTTTGTGCGAAACAGTTTCGCGGCAGGGCTTGGTTACAGCAGAAGAAGAGGGTTTTTCAAAAAAACAAGTTATGCCCTGAGCTATAATTATATCGACGTTAGCGACAGTGTCCTCAATTCCCGCTACAATCCAAATTATTTTAATGACCATAAATCGTATCAGTCTTTCTTTGACCTGTCGGTTGCCTATCAATATCTCAAAGCAGATAACATCAATTATCCACTCGACGCTTTTGCTTACGGATTTGCACTTGCAAAGAGAGGCTTCAAATGGAAAGGTGGATTAAATATGCTGAGCGCAGATGCCACGTTTAATTATTACAAACCTCTTATCGCAAGTTTCAAACTGTATCATGCTGTTCAGTTATATGGTCGGCTTAAATTGCCCTTTGATCAACCTTACTATAATCAAAGAAATCTTGGATATGGTGATCTCTATTTAAG
>JAEWDG010000067.1 GCA_023390215.1 Bacteroidota bacterium
AAACCACCCTTTCGGGCATTCCAGGCAGAAGTTCACCCCTTGATACACGGTGAATATTTGACAAAGTAACACGGGCAATTTCGGAAAGCGCTTCCACGGTAAAAAAAGCCTGATGGGCCGTAATGAGCACATTTGGAAAGCTCATTAACCGTTGAATAATATCATCGTCGATAATATTACCGGAGAGATCCCGGAAGAAAAGATTTTCTTCCTGTTCATATACGTCAATGCATAATGCCCCAACTTTCTTTTTCTTCAATGCATCGATCATATCTATTGTGTTGATCAATCCGCCGCGACTTGTATTAATTATTGTGACATCCGGCTTCACCAACTCCAGTGTTTCCTTATCAAGCAGATGATAATTTTGTTCAGTAAGCGGGCAGTGTAAGGAAATGATATCGGATTCTCTGAGAAGCTGTTCTAACGGCACATATTCAACATTATCCAGGCCTGCAGTTTGCACCGGGTCGTATGCCAGAATTTCTGCTCCAAAACCTTTTATGATCTTAATGAAGGCTTTGCCGATTTTACCTGTTCCGATTACTCCCACGGTTTTGCCATAAATATTATATCCGAGCAATCCATTCAAAGAAAAATTTTGCTCTCTTACTCTATTATAGGCTTTATGTGTTTTGCGGTTAATAGTTAGCATCATGGCAACTGCATGTTCGGCAACAGCTTCCGGAGAATATGCAGGTACCCGGCAAACGGCCATATTATTCGCTCTGGCTGCCTCAAGATCTACATTATTAAATCCAGCACATCTTAAGGCGATAAGTTTAATTCCTTTTTTTGCCAGACTGGAAATTACACTGGCATCAAGCTTGTCGTTAACGAATACACAAACGGCATAAGTATTTTCGGGAAGGTTTATAGTGTGTGAATCCAAACGTGTATCATAATAGTCCAGTTCGTATCCATACTGCACATTGAAACGATTGAAAAATTCGACATCGTATGGTTCCGCAGAAAAGAAAGCAATTTTCATCTAAAGTTTTTTTGTTCGAACACCATCGTATACCGGGATCAATTTGTTATCTCAAGTGTTCTGCTCATAATGATGATTACAAACCCTGCGATGGCAATAAAGGGCTGTAACCAGGATACATAGCCGATGAATGCAAATTGCATCGCGATCCAGCAACATAATAAAATTCCTGACCAGAAACCATAATTTTTCCACCGTGGGTTATTACTTAATATATGTATACCGGAAAATAAACAGAAGCCACCAATAACCACAAAAAGGAAAACAGAAGGAATAAAATAGGAACGAAAAGGCGTTTGATCCAACCATTCAACAGGAACATTTTTGGCGCCCGCCATTCCGTACCAACCTCCGCCAAAAGCGTTTAATGCAATGAATGTTACCAATATGCCCAAAATCAGTTGTCCTTTGGAAATGCGTCTCTTATAAACATCCGTTTTCATTTTCGAAAGCTAAAACAGGGCGGGGAAAGGAAGCAGGATTCTTGTTAAGGCGGGAACTGATAGCCGTCAATCCAAAAAGTAAGAACCCATGTTGCTGAGATTTCTCAGATCGCTGACTGACTGGTTTCAGGAGCTTATGATCGTCCTGAACTTAGTTTTGGTAAAACTATTGGTATGAGATACGTTATTTGTCTCGTTTCCTTATTCACCTGGCTATTACCGGCTCAATCGCAGGTGTACCTGAAAGCAGGTTTCGGCTTCGCGAATTCTTATCTTCAGAAAGAGTCAGAATTAGGAAAAAAATATGCAGAGGGCAGGGTATGGAATATACAGTTAGACGTTTTCAAAAAGGTTGAAGAGAATGTATATTTTCAAACAGGGATCCGGAAATCAAGTTATGCAGGAATAAGAAAAGGATATCAACCTATTCCCCATGGCCTTTATAAAAACGTGGTGCCTGCGAATTTCGGCTTTTTATACGGTGATGTAAAAGAAATACTGCGTGCTGATTATGTGGAAGTACCCGTGCTGATCAGGTTTGTTGGAGGAAGGAAGCTGCAATATTTTGTAAACATGGGCCCTTCTTTAAACTGGACAATTGATGCGGTGAGAAAAGCGAAGGGAAACACCCGTTTGTACTACGACGAATTTTTACAAACTCAGGTGAAGGGATTTGGAACCAATGATGAAAGTTCTCTTTTTAATATTGACAGAAAGCAAAAGATCCGCAAGGAGATGCAGAATTTTATGTTAGGTTTTCGCGGCGGTTGGGGCTTTTCCTATCCGCTGGCTTCCGGGCTAATCTGTATTGAGAGTTCTTTGTTTGTTGGCTATATGCCGGTGGAATTGCAGGAAGGTTGGGATGGCCGGCATGTGCCTTCTTCCTGGGATATAAACATCGGATATATTATAAACCTGAAGAAATAGCCGCGCATCCGGTCAGGCTTCCCTATGAACCAATGATATTATACCCACTTGCGAAATCCAGGTCTCCGATGCCAAATAACTTTTTAGATATTTGTAATATAACTTCTCTTACCTTCGTTTAACCAAATGGTTAAATCGTGCAGAAAACTAAAGATGTATCTACGGAGTCAAAAATACTCGAAGCTGCCAGGCAGGTGTTCCTTCGAAACGGATTGGCAGGCGCAAGAATGCAGGACATAGCTGATGAAGCCGGGATCAACAAGGCATTGCTCCATTATTATTTTTCGGGAAAAGACAAACTGTTCGAAGTGATATTCATGGAAGCCGCATCCGGATTATTTCCCCGGATAAACGAGGTATTCACTTCCGATTTACCGTTGTTCAAAAAGATTGAGTTATTCTGTGAGGAGTATCTGACTATTATAATGGAGAACCCTTATCTGCCTCTGTTTGTACTCAACGAGATCAATCGCGATCCTGCGAAATTCATTCGGAAATTATCGAAAGCCGGGTTCCGTCCGGATCCTTCGCTGCTGCTCCGGCAAATAGAAAGCGAAGTTAAAAAGGGCCGTATCAAAAACATCAATCCCATGCATCTCATAATAAATCTGCTTTCGATGACCATTTTTCCTTTTGTGGCCAAGCCAATGCTCCAGGGAAACCTGGGAATGGATGAATTGCAGTTTCGTATGATGATGGAACAACGTAAAACAGAAATTCCAAAATTCATTATAAATGCCATCAGTAAATAATTCTCGCTGTAAATTTAACCGAATGGTTAAACTGCTTGTGTCCATTTTCTTTTTTACTACGGGCGCAGCGGCTCAGGAGGTTTCTGTTTCTCTTGATCAGAGTTTTGAATGGGCCAAAGCAAATTATCCATATATCAGGCAGCAGGCTTTGATTGACCGGACAGAATCAATTACCGTGCAGAATCTTGAAAAGAATTTTATGCCTCAACTCAGCTTGTCCGGTCAGGCTTCCTATCAATCTGAGGTTACAAAGATTCCGGTGAATTTACCTAACCTCGCTTTTGATCCCCCGTCAAAGGATCAGTATAAAATATTCGGAGAAGTAAATCAGTTGATATACGATGGCGGAGCTAATACAGCGCTGGTAAAAGTTTCACGGCTCAATGCGGAAACCGAAAAGCAGAAGCTGGAAGTTGAGTATTTCAAATTGCGGGAACGGATCATCCGGTTTTATTTCGGAAATCTTTTATTGCAGGAACAGTTAAAACAGGTGGATCTGTCGCTAAGCGATCTGGAGTCGGGAATTATGAAAGTGCAGGCTCAGGT
>JAEWDG010000219.1 GCA_023390215.1 Bacteroidota bacterium
GTTGGGACTTAGTACAATTTTTATAACTTCGGCCTCACCGTTTGGATTGCTGCTGAAGTAGTGAACCTTAGATTTATCTGATCCCCTGGTAAGATCATATTCTTTGTCCCGCGTGATACCGGTAACATTAAACCGTTTTGCATAGCTCACACCTGTTTTTCCATCTACATAAATCATGTTGTATGTGGTGCGCTCATCTCCTTTCTGAAATACGGCCACATGCAGAATATCTTTTCCGATGAACACCTTGTCCTGCACTTTCACCACTTTCATAGTGCCCTGTTTGGTGAAGGCTATGATATCATCAAGATCAGATACCTCAGCGATAAGCTCGTCCTTTTTTAAACCTGTTCCTATAAACCCATCCGCGAAGTTTGCATAAAGTTTTGTGTTTGCGATAGCTACCGTTTTGGCCTGGATCACATCAAAGGCTTTGATCTCTGTTTTCCTTTCCCTTCCCTTACCGTATTTTTTTAAGAGGTTTTCGTAATAAGCAACTGCAAAGTCTACCAGGTTTGCCAGGTCGTGCTTTACCTGTTTGATCTCCCCTTCCAAACCTTTGATCTGGCTGATGAGGTCGTCAATATCGAGTTTATAAATTCTGCGTACAGGCTTCTCCGTGAGCTTAATGATATCTTCCCTGGAAACTTCTCTTTTTAGTTGCTTTTTGAAAGGAACAAATGCCTTGTCTATTGCCATCAGTACCTTCTCCCAGGTCTCATGCCTTTTCTCCAGTTCCTTGTATATTTTTTCTTCGAAGAATATCTTTTCAAGTGAAGTAAAATGCCATTTCTCCTGCAATTCAGCCAGTTTAATTTCGAGTTCCTTCCTCAGCAGTTCTTTGGTATTGTCGGTTGAAGTAGCCAGTAGCTCTTTTATCGAAAGAAATTGCGGGCGCCGCTCACTGATCACGCAGGCGTTGGGAGAAATACTTACTTCGCAATCGGTAAATGCGTATAATGCATCGATCGTGATATCGGGGGATACACCTGGCGCGATTTCAATGATGATCTCCACCTCAGCTGCGGTATGATCTGTTACTTTTTTAATCTTGATTTTCCCCTGATCATTTGCCTTAACGATACTTTCCATCAACTGCGTGGTAGTGACCCCGTACGGAACATTTTTAACCACGAGGGTTTTCTTATCCTGTTCTGTTATAGTCGCCCTCACACGAACCTTGCCACCGCGTTTACCTTCGTTATAGTTACTTACGTCAATGGTTCCCCCTGTCTGAAAATCCGGATAGAGTTCAAATTTTCTTCCTCTTAAATGTTTGATACTGGCCTCGATCAGTTCACAGAAATTATGTGGCAGAATTTTAGTAGCTAACCCCACCGCAATCCCTTCAGCGCCCTGAGCCAGGAGCAGGGGGAACTTCATCGGTAATGTTATTGGCTCATTTTTTCTACCATCATAACTGGTTTGCCATTCCGTAGTTTTAGCATTGAAAGCTACTTCTAAGGCAAATTTGCTGAGCCTCGCTTCAATATATCGTGCTGCGGCAGCATCATCGCCTGTACGCACGTCGCCCCAGTTACCCTGTGTCTCAATTAATAAATTCTTTTGACCAAGATTTACGAGCGCATCACCAATACTTGCGTCACCGTGGGGATGGTACTGCATGCTCTGGCCGATAACATTTGCCACTTTATTAAAGCGGCCGTCATCCATTTCTTTCATCGCATGCAGGATACGGCGTTGAACCGGTTTTAAACCATCTTCCACAGCCGGCACAGCCCGTTCCAGTATCACATAACTGGCATAATCAAGGAACCAATTCTTGTACTGTCCTGTTACTCCGCTTGCGCTGTTGCCTAACTCTTCTATATTCTTGTTTTTTGACATTTCTACGATTCATAAAATTCCAACGGCTGACCGTCGGGATCATTAAAAAAACAAAACTTTTTTCCCGTTATTTCATCTATCCTGATTTCATCTACAGCGACGCCTTTTTGCAAGAGCGTCCTTCTCGCGTTAAGCACATCTTTCACTTTAAATGCAAGATGTCTCAACCCTGCCTGCTCAGGAAATGATCTTCTCGGCGGCACATCAGGAAATGAAAAAAGTTCAATTATATATTGCCTACCCAGTGCGAGGTCAAGCTTATAAGAGTTGCGGTCTGTACGATAAGTTTCTTTTATCACTTCGAGCCCCAATACATCCGTATAAAAAGCTTTGCTTTTCAAATAATCCGAGGCAATGATGGCAATATGATGAACAGATTCAATCAATTTTATTCTTTCCTATTTCGCCGAGATGTGTGTATTTGAATCCGCTGAGGTATTTTAACCCATATCCAAAAATGCGGTCCATGGATGAATGTCCAATGATGATCAAACCTGCAATAAGACAATTTTGATAATTGGGGTTCAATCCGATAACAACCAGTACCGCACCAACACCCTGCAGGTGAAAAATATTATACAATGCACCCCCGATTTTATTTCCCGCCAGATAGCCCAGCATGGAGATATCGGGCCCTAAGAGTAAAAGGAGGTAAACCCACCAGGGAACAGAAAGCCATATCAGGGCAGACACCGCGGCTATAAAAATACCTACTTGTTCTGCTTTGAGTGTTCGACTCATGACATGTTCCGCGGATTTGCTCTTAAACAGAATTATACTCATGCTTCCACGGCTGTTTTTTGTTTGATCTCAAAATCTTTCATGTTTTCGATCTTGCCCTGTACGTCATAATTACCCATGGCAATCATCACTTTCAATCTCCAAAGCAGATACATATCACCTGTAGTTTGTTTGGCTTTAGAAAGGAACTGGTTAATTACTTTAGAACCTTTTTGCCAGTCTGCAGATATAAACTTCTTCAGTTCGGCATCATAATAGTCATAATCCGCCTGAATTAATTTCTTCCCACCCTCAAACAACCGCACTCCTTTATCTTCGTTTATCAATCTCTGCCACTCGTCAGGATCGACCTCAAACTCACTAAGTGTGATCTCACGGGCAAGCTTACGTGCTTTTAAAAATTCTTTTGCCGGAATTTCATGAAGCCAGTTAGGATAAAAGATATTTCCTTTTTCGTTGAAGAATGGAAGATTATTCATGTACAGTACCATTACCCTGCCCTGGAATTCTTTAAGGTAATGTAGCAGCCAGTAGTACCCTGATATATCATGTTTGTTTGGCGCCATCCAAATCCATAATTCATTAATTTCTTCCCGGCGCATTTTCCCGACCAG
>JAEWDG010000109.1 GCA_023390215.1 Bacteroidota bacterium
GGTTATCTGAGTAGTATAGGATTGGGAGTAGATGCGCGGGTGAACCTGGGGTTATCCAATCTAAGGGAGAATAACGGCCCCTCGCTGCATCAGAACGTGTTCCAACTCGGTATTTTCTACCAATTGAAGCATTAAGAAGGGTTTTTCTGGTTTGATTTCCCATTTTAATCTTAAAGCCTTACCTTTGCCGCCCGAAAAGTTCAGCTTTTCTATTTATTCATTTCCCACAAGGCCCAAAAAGTTTTCCGCCATTGCGGAAGCGCCAGCAGGGAGTAACTTATAAAAGTTATATAATGCCAAAGGTAAAAACAAACAGTAGCGCAAAGAAGCGCTTCAAAGTTACCGGTTCAGGAAAGATCACGCACCAGAAGGCTTTCAAACGCCACATCCTCACAAAAAAATCCACCAAGCGTAAACGCGCTATGCGTCAGGATGGTGTGGTGAGTGCAGCCAACCTGCATTTCGTGAAGAGGTTATTATCGATGAAATAACCTATAGTTCCAAACCTTTAACTTTAAAAAAATCAGACAATGCCACGTTCAGTAAATGCAGTAGCCAGCAGGGCCCGCCGCAAAAGAATATTAAAAGCCGCTAAAGGATATTACGGCAAACGTAAAAATGTATATACCGTCGCGAAAAACGTGATGGAAAAAGGGCTTACGTACAGCTACGTTGGCCGCAAGATAAAAAAGCGCGAATACCGTGCACTTTGGATCGCACGTATCAACGCGGCTGTAAGGGCTGAAGGAATGACTTACAGCCAGTTCATTCACAGATTGTCGGAAAAAAATATCGACCTCAACAGGAAAGTGTTGGCCGATCTGGCAATGAATGAGCCTGAAGCTTTCACACAACTCGTGAAATCAGTAAAATAATCATCTGCGTGATTAATATATTTAACCGGTGTTTTTTAGCACCGGTTTTTTTATGAACTTTCATAATAGATTTTACATTTGCAAAAAACTAATCCAGGGAGAATCCTCCCATCTGAAATGAATAATTCCTACCTCGACCTGGTAGAGCAGACGTTCAAGTTCCCCCAGGAAGATTTTAAGCTGAAAAATGAGTACCTGCAATACAATGATCTCGACCTGAAAGCCCTGATCGATAAGTATGGAACACCACTGAAGCTTACGTATCTGCCAAAGATTGGGATGCAGATCAACAAAGCAAAAAGAATGTTTGCGGAAGCTTTCAAAAAACACCGTTACGAAGGCAACTATAATTACTGCTATTGCACCAAGAGTTCCCATTTCAGTTTTGTTGTGGAAGAAGCGCTGAAACATGATATCCATCTTGAAACTTCCTACGCGTACGACATAGAGATTATAAAAAAACTTCACGATCGAAAAAAAATCAACAAAGACACTTATATCATTTGTAATGGATTTAAACAGAAATCATATACCCAACGTATTGCGCAACTGTTGAACTCTGGATTTAAAAATGTGATTCCTGTTTTGGATAATATGGACGAACTGAGGCATTATATTAAGTCCGTTAAAGTTCCGTTCAACCTGGGCATTCGCGTGGCGACAGAGGAAGAACCCACTTTTCCTTTCTATACCTCCCGGCTCGGGATCAAACTGAAAGATATACTGGAGTTTTATGTAGATAAGATCGAAGGGAATGAACACCGTTTCCAGCTTAAGATGCTTCACATTTTTCTGAATAAAGGCATCAAAGACGATATTTATTACTGGTCGGAGTTGAATAAAGTGATCAATCTGTATTGCCAGTTGAAAAAGATCTGCCCCGAACTTGATTCAATAAATATCGGAGGCGGATTCCCGATCAAACATTCTCTCGGTTTCGATTACGATTATCAGTTCATGATCAATGAGATCGTAAGGAACATAAAAGTAGCCTGTAAAAAAAGTAAGGTTCCAATGCCGAACATCTTCACCGAATTTGGTAGTTATACCGTTGGTGAAAGCATGGCGCATATTTATAGCGTGATCGGGGAGAAACATCAGAACGACCGCGAGGTATGGTACATGATCGACTCTTCATTTATTACAACGCTTCCGGATACCTGGGGTATTGGTGAGAAATTCTTAATGTTACCCATCAATAAATGGGACCAGGAATACCACAGGGTGGTTCTGGGAGGAATAACCTGCGACAGTCACGACTATTATGACAGTGAGGAACACATCAATGAAGTATTTCTTCCAAAGACAGGGGAAGGCGAACCGCTATATGTAGGATTCTTTCATACCGGAGCTTATCAGGATCAGATAAGCGGGTATGGGGGCATCAAACACTGCCTGATACCATCTCCCAAGCACATTATCGTTGGCCAGGATAAAAATGGAAAGCTTTCCGATTGGGTCTACGCGAAAGAGCAAACCGCGCAGAGCATGCTGAAGATCCTTGGTTATATGTGATCAGGGTTTGAAATCAGGATTGGCTAACATCCCTTTGCGGAAAAGATAATATTTCCCATCCCTGAAATTTTTCCAATACCGTTTACCATTGAGGTCGTAATATAAACGGCCGTCGGGTGTTTTGGTTGCAGCCATATCATTTACCACAATCGTTTTTGGAACAGGCGTTTTTCTCACGGGTGTTTTATTCGCAGGAACTGTGGCTGAAGGCGGCGGCGGCGGGGGTGCGGTTTTGCGGTGACAGGCAGTAAAGCCCCATAATAGTAAAATCAGGATGAGCGGTTTTTTCATGGGGTTTCCTAAACAATAACTTTACCAAAAAAGACAATGAAATTTCGTTTACTGACGATCATTTTTTTGATTTTTCAGCTTTCCGCCAGTGCCCAGGTTGAAGACAGTGTAAAAACCGCTGTCAATAATCTATTTCAGGCAATGAAGAATGCCGATTCTGTTGCTTTGGTGCCCTGCTTTTCAGCGGATGCTATTTTGCAAACAATCGCCGTCAGGAAAACTGAAACGTCAGTAGAGAATGAAACCGTTTCATCTTTCGCTTCCTTCCTGAATTCGCAAGAAACGGGCTGGCTGGATGAAAGGATAAAGTTCGAGACAATCAAAATTGATGGAGACCTGGCTTCAGTGTGGACACCTTATCAGTTTTATTATAAAGGAAGTTTTTCTCATTGCGGAGTAAATTCTTTTCAATTGGTCCGAATCAATAACATCTGGAAAATCCAGTATCTCATAGATACCCGGAGGAAAACAGACTGTAAATAAAAAGTCCCCGCCAGGATTGGCAGGGACTACCTTTTTCAAGGTAACCAACTGTATGTACTATCGTTTTGCTTCCGGTGAATTACTGGATTGTAATTTCACGGGCAGTTTGTTTCACTTCTTCTTTTTTTGGCAGGTTCAATGTAAGGATTCCGTTTTCATATTTTGCACTGATCGCCTCGGCGTTAATTTTTTCATCCAGTGTAAAACTTCTTTTAAAGGTGCGGTAGCTGAATTCCTTACGGATCATTTTATCGTCGGTTGATTGATTTTCTTCTTTCTTCGCCGAACTGATCGTCAATACATTTTGATCCAGTGCGACATTGAAATCTGATTTCTCAAAACCGGGGGCTGCAACCTGTAACTCATAAGAGTCGGCTTTTTCAACGATGTTTACCGGAGGAAAATGCAACACATCTTCCCGCATGGTTTTGTTGAACGCTGCAGGGAAATCATTGAAAAATTCTTTCATTATACCGTCGATTGATTTTGAAAGGTTGTTGTTAACTTTTACAAGTGTCATGGCTTTTATTTTTTTAGTTAGTTATTGATTGATTTCAGCCTGAGAGATCAAACCCTGTTCCATTGCTATTTTGCTGTCAGTTTTCCATTGAAAGCTGATCATCTTAAGACAAACTGTCAAATCTTAATTCTTTATCCGACAAAAGGACAGTTACCTTGTGAAAACATTTGGTTTCTGAAACTGTTATTGAAAGTAAATTTGCATCCTAAATAAAAAATTATGTATCCAGCGGAGATCGTTATGCCGATGAAAGAAGAGCTGACGGATAACGGGTTTAAAGAATTGCTAACAGCCAATGACGTTGAAACTGTACTTGCAGAGAAAGGTACGACCCTTGTAATGATCAATTCAGTTTGCGGATGCAGCGCCGGAACTGCAAGACCGGGGGTTTTGATGGCGGTGATGAACAGTGAAAAAAAGCCTGATCATCTAACTACCAGTTTCGCAGGTTTTGATGTGGAGGCCGTTAAAAAAGTACGTGAACATTTGCTTCCTTATCCTCCTTCCTCACCAGCTATCGCATTGTTCAAAGATGGACAGTTGGTACATTTTGTTGAAAGGCATCATATCGAGGGAAGAAGTGCACAGATGATCGCACAAAATCTTATTGGCGCATTCGATCAGTATTGCAATTAATAACTTAATCAGTTCATTAGATCCCCGCAGTTGTGGGGATTTTTTATTCCCATCGCTAACGAATAACTTGCGGGGCTAATACCCATAGATGTATCCCAATTTATATTACGTTTTCAAAGACTGGTTTGGTGTTGACTGGCCTGCTCTATCCTTTTTAAACAGTTTCGGATTAATGGTGGCCGTTGCTTTTGTGGTGGCTGCCATTGTGCTCACCAGCGAATTTAAACGGAAGGAAAAACTGGGG
>JAEWDG010000111.1 GCA_023390215.1 Bacteroidota bacterium
GTCCCACCCTGTCCATTATAGTCAGTTTGCGTTTTCTTACAGCTAAAATTCCACAAAACAGCTCCTAACATCAAGATTCCCACGATCCGGTTGCTCATTAGCGCAAAAAGTTTGGGCTCCAAAGTACTAAAATTTGATGGTTTATCCAGTTAACAGACACCTTATATAGCGTTTTCGATGCCCTGGCACTAAGATTGAGTAGTTCATATAACCCTTAAAAATAATTTACCCATGAGAGTAACAGGTTTTATCCTCATTATAGCAGGCATCCTGATGTTGATTTTCAAAGGATTTAGTTTCACTAAAGAAAAAAAACTGGTGGATGTAGGTCCGGTAGAAATAAATAAGAAAGAGAAACAGACCGTTGGCTGGCCTGTGTATGCAGGTGGTATTGCTGTTTTAGCAGGAGTGGTTTTGGTTATTGCCGGGAAGAAAAAAGATTAGTGCAGGCCATTCGCTATTTATCCGGAAAACCTTCGCGCAGTTGTACCTTTGCCCGATGCGAAATTACCTGGACGGGTTGAATGAGGCGCAAAGAACAGCCGTTTTACATAAGGATGGACCAATAATGATCATTGCCGGTGCGGGTAGTGGTAAAACTAAAGTACTTACCACCCGTATTGCCCACCTTATGGCCCAGCACGGCGTAGATCCTTTCAATATTCTTGCCCTCACATTTACAAATAAGGCGGCAGCGGAAATGAAGGAACGGATCGGTAAAACGCTCGGCACTACAGAAGCTCGTAATTTATACATCGGAACCTTCCACAGTGTATTTGCCCGCATATTGCGCACGGAAGCACCCAAGCTGGGTTATTCCTCCAACTTCACTATATACGATACAGATGATGCCAAAAGTGTTGTGAAAACAGTGATCAATGAACTGAACCTGGATGACAAGCAATACAAACCCAATTCGGTTTATAACAGGATTTCCTCAGCTAAAAATGCGCTGGTAGGTCCGGCGGAATATGCCAACGACTGGATGTTGCAGCAGGAAGATGCGAGAGCTAACCGTCCGCAAATGGCCGCTATCTATGACGCGTACACGAAGCGCTGCTTTAAGAATGGCGCAATGGATTTTGATGATCTGCTTTTCAAGATGTACATTCTCCTGAAGAATTTCCCGGAATCACTAAGTAAGTACCAGCATAAGTTTAAATATATACTTATCGATGAGTACCAGGATACGAACCCGGCCCAGTACGAAATTATTAAATTACTGGGTGCCATGCACGAAAATGTATGTGTAGTGGGTGATGACGCGCAAAGTATATACAGCTTCCGGGGAGCTACCATTGAAAATATTCTGCAGTTCGAAAAAGATTATGATGATGTAGTGGTTGTTAAGCTCGAACAAAACTACCGGAGCACGAAGAACATCCTGCACATCGCGAATGAAATTATCGCGAATAACAAAGGACAGATACAGAAAAAATTATTCACGGTTAACGACGAAGGAGATAAGATCAAACTCGTGCGTACCATGACGGATAACGACGAAGGTAAAATGGTGGCCGATACCATCCAGGAACTTAAACTTCGTAACCATTTCTTCAACCAGGATTTTGCTATTCTTTACAGAACCAATGCACAAAGCCGCAGCTTTGAAGAATCCCTGAGAAGGATGGGGATTTCATACCGGATTTATGGTGGTATATCATTCTATCAGAGAAAGGAGATCAAAGATTTTATTGCATACCTGCGGATGGTCGTAAACCCGCACGACGAAGAAGCGCTGAAGCGGATTATAAACTACCCTGCGAGAGGAATTGGAAAGACCACAGTTGATAAAGCTGTGCTGTATGCAAATGAAAGAAATACGAGCTTATGGAACGTGCTCACCAATGCGTCGATGTTTGGTTTCCGCAGTGCTACGCTGGAAGCACTCGATAACTTTGTAACCATGATCAAAATGTTCCAGAGTGAACTGGAAAAAAAGAATGCATATGATCTGGCAGTGCTGGTAGGAAAAAGTACCAATATCGTAAAAGAGCTTTTCAATGACAAAACCGTAGAAGGCCTGGCACGCTATGAAAACGTGCAGGAGTTACTTAACTCCATCAAAGAGTTCACGGAAACACCTTCCAACCTTGAAGATGGAGAAGTGGGAGATAAGAGCTTAGGCGGATATTTACAACAGATCGTACTGCTCACTGATGCAGATGATGATGATAAAAACGCAGATGTAGTTAAGCTGATGACCATTCACGCAGCCAAAGGACTGGAATTTCCGGTTGTATTTGTTGGCGGCCTGGAAGAAACTTTGTTTCCCAATGCGATGGCGATCAATACCCGTGAGGAACTGGAGGAAGAAAGACGGTTGTTTTATGTTGCAGTGACCCGTGCAAAAAAGCATCTCTATCTCAGCTACTCAAATGCGCGTTACCGCTTCGGTCAGTTGCAACAGAATGATCCAAGCCGTTTCCTGGAAGAGATCCCCGAACAATACATTGATAAATCCTATGCCGGCAACAACGCACGAAACAATGCCGGTTCGAATTGGGCTTTAGGTGATGCATTCCAACGCATGCATAAAGGCTTTGGTAATCAGTATCCGCAACAAAAAAAAGAAGTTACAAAACCTGCTTATGCAACTGCCCCCGTCCGTCCGCAGGTTAAAGAACATGTTCCGAGTGAGGATTTTGTGGCCAGTGATACGTCAAATCTCTCTGCCGGACAAAAAGTGGAACATCAGAAATTTGGTTTCGGGCAGGTAGTAAAGATGGAAGGGGCATCGCATAATCCCATTGCGACCATTCATTTTGAGAACAATGGCGAGAAAAAGATCATGCTGAATTACGCGAAGCTCCGGATTCTTGAAAATTAATCCGTGACCTTTCTGACGTAGAACAGCAGCGCTGTATTTTCTCCGAAAATAATTTCACGTTCACCCGCTTTGAAAATATCATAGCTGAGGGTCTGTGTTTTGGTTTTTATGCCGATGGATGTTCCCCCGAAATTAAAATCAGCGGGTTCATATACCGCGCTACCCTGAAAAGAGAAACTTACTGCGCCTCTTGCACTAACGGTATCGCCTATGCTATTGAATTCAAGTCTTTTGATGAGAATGGTCTGAGGTCCTGTGCTTCCCGGGTTAGCCTTTGTACGGTACACTTCCCATTTTCCTTTCAGAAAGCGCGTGTTTGTATGAACAGGAATACTGAGTTCCTCGCTAATTATACTGTCTTTGCCCACCGTTTCATAATAGAATACATCCATCTTTTTGAACATTTTTTGGGAATGTTCATCTTTTAAAACCATCTGTTCGGGGCTGAGGGATATTATTTGGTGTTCATCGGTTCCTATAAGGAGAATATCAGGCGCAAGTATATCATATTCATAATCCATCGTAATGCGCATGCTCGTAGCATCTTTTGATTCCACTTTATTACCGTGAAATTTCAACAGAAGTGTGTCAGAGAAATCGAGTTTTTTACCTGCCTCATCTTTTCTCTCAACTTCCTGCCAGCGTCCCTGAAATTGTTCGAACTTATATCGTGGACGATCGGGCGCCGGCGTACCGGCCTGAACGGTTGGGGCTGTACCCTTGCGTATCACCCTTTGAGCAGATGCGGCAAAGCAGCTCAGAATGCAGGCTGTGATCAGAATGATACGCATATATTTTTATTTAGTAATTGTTAGTGAATTAATTACAAATTAACGTCTATGATGTTTAGAAACCGTGTCGGAAACTGAATGAGTATGGATATATTGAAATTAATCGTTTTTCCTTCTTTCGAAAAGCGAAAATTTAGGCGGATTCAACCATTTGATCCCCGTAAGCGTTAGTATTTCAGCCTAAATCAGGTTAATTTTGTAATTCAAATTTTCCAGATATGATCAAGACCGGAAATCCAGTTATCAGCATATACACAGAGATGACGCCGAATCCTGAAACGATGAAGTTTGTGGCGAACAAACTATTGTATCCGGGTAAAAGCATAGATTTTCCTGATGAGGCCAGCGCGAAAGTTTCTCCGCTTGCTCAGGAATTGTTTACGTTTCCGTTTATTCGTTCGGTGTTTATTGCCAGCAATTTCGTTACGCTCACAAAAACCAATGACACTGAAGAATGGCAGGACATCATCCCAACCATTAAACAGTTTCTGAAAGAATACCTGGAAGAAGGTAAGCCTGTTGTGAATGAAGATGAGGTCGCGAAGATGAAGCAGGAAAGCAGCAATGAGGTGAGCGCGGATGATGATGATGTGGTAAAACGGATCAAGGAATTGCTTGAAAATTATGTAAAACCAGCCGTTGAAATGGATGGAGGCGCTATACAATTTAAAAGTTACGAAGAAGGAAAAGTGAACCTGATGTTGCAGGGAAGCTGCAGCGGATGCCCTTCATCTATGATCACGCTAAAAGCAGGAATCGAAGGCATGATGAAACGCATGATCCCTGAGGTGAAAGAAGTGGTTGCGGAAGCGGAGTAATAAATTATTCGAAGTCCATATTATTTTATCCCCGGTATGATCCGGGGATTTTTATTAAGTCATTCGCAATCAGTATCCAGGCGACCTTGAGGTTGGTCACTGGGAGCTACGATATCCCGACGTTACTATTATACTTATTAAGACCTTATTTTGCAGTTCATGTCGGCGCAGCAATACTGGAATAGTTTTCTCAGCAATATCCGGGAAACGGGCTGGATGGAATGGGTAAGTACGATTTCACAGATCGCGAGCGTGTGGTACGCGAGAAAAAACAATGTACTTGTTTATCCCACCGGTATCATCGGAATTCTGCTCGCCGCTTATCTGTATTTTTTTCAATCAGATCCTCCACTATACGCGGATGCCACACTGAATCTTTATTATTTTGGCATGAGCGTGTATGGTTGGTATAACTGGGTATTGAAAAAGGACAGCGGCCAACTGGAATATCCCGTGAGCTGGTGTAACAAACGGGAGCTCGGTATCGGAATGATCATATTCCTGGGATTCTGGTTAGCTTTATTCTTTGTACTCCGTGAACTTACAGACAGCAATACGCCCTTTCTTGATTCACTGGTTTCATCATCGGCCGTATCTGCGATGTGGTGGATGGCAAAAAGAAAAATTGAAAACTGGATCGCCTGGATCGCATCGAACATCGTCGCCATACCACTGAATTTTTACAAAGGCTTCATGCTCTTCACCCTGATGTATATTGTGTTCCTGCTGCTGGCCTGGTGGGGTTATGCAGACTGGAAAAAGCTGATTAAACAAAAACAACATGGCTAGTTCTTATTGCGATGCGCTGGATTTGATGAAACCAGATGACAGGTTACTTCACAAAGCTTACCATGATAAACATTATGGGTTCCCGATACAAGATGACAGCGAACTCTTCTGCAGGCTGATTCTCGAAATCAATCAGGCAGGGCTAAGCTGGACCACCATTCTCCGCAAGCAGGATAATTTCCGGAAAGCATATTCCGGTTTTGATATTAAGAAAGTGGCAAAATACAAAGAGAAAGATATCGATAGGTTGATGAATGATGCAGGGATAATCAGGTACAGATTAAAGATCGAAGCTGCTATATCCAATGCCAATAAAATACTTGAACTTCAGGAAGAACATGGATCATTTTTAAACTGGCTTGAATCGCATCATCCGCTCAGCCGCGAAGCCTGGACCAAAGTTTTCAAAAACACATTTCGATTTACCGGCGGCGAAATCGTGAACGAATTTCTGGTAAGTACCGGCTATCTTCCGGGTGCACATGCCGGGCATTGTCCGGTATACCGGAAAACAATCAAGTCTAAACCTGCCTGGAACAGAAAATAGATGCTGAAAAAAATAGTTATCATCGGACCTGAATCAACGGGAAAATCTACGCTGGCTCAATCGCTGGCAGATCATTTTAATTGTTTCTGGGTCCCGGAATTTGCAAGAGAATATCTTCTGAAAAACGGGCCGGGTTATGAGTATGAAGATTTAATACAAATCATGCAGGGTCAATTGGAACTCGAAGATTACTGGACTTCCCGTTCCTTATCAGAAAACAAAGGGTTATTATTTGTGGATACGGACCTGCAGGTGATCCGCACCTGGAGTGAGTTTGTTTTTAACAGGGCGGAGAATAAGCTGCTCAATGAAATCGTTAAGCGGAACTGCGATTTTTATCTGTTGTGCAACACTGATCTTCCCTGGGTAAAAGATGAGCTGAGAGAATATCCTGATGAGAACATACGGAAGCGCTTATTCCGGCATTATAAAGACTGCCTGATTAATCAGCATATTCCATGGGCTGAAATTCAGGGGCAGGAAGAACTGCGGCTACATCAGGCCGTTAGTATCATCAAAAATTTAATGGAGTAGTTCCTGTATATCCTCATCTCCTTCTATATTATTCATTTGCCGCAATATCACCGCGGATCGTTTACCAACATAATTACTCAGCGGTTTCACGGTAAACCGTTTTGGATTGGGTAAACATGCCGCTATCATCGCAGCTTCCTGTTTTGTAAGGTTTTTTGCATCCTTCCCAAAATAAGCGGTTGCTGCAGCCTGTATTCCAAAAATGCCATCACCCATTTCGGCCACATTCAAATAAGTTTCCAGTATCCTTTTTTTATTCCAGATGGTTTCGATCATAAATGTGAAATACACCTCCAGGCCTTTGCGGAAAAATCCCCCATGTTGCCAGAGAAATACATTTTTCGCGGTTTGCTGGCTTATGGTACTTGCGCCCCGCTGCCGGTTTGGGTGCTTTTCGTTGAACTTCATGGCTTTTTTAATTGCCCTTACATCAAAGCCATTGTGGTCAGGAAACAGTTGATCTTCTGAAGCAATAACCGCCAGCTTTGCAGCATCACCCATTTCATTATAGTTGATGTAATCTCTTTTTAAACCATGACCGGTAACCAGACTTACCGTTTGTGTTATCGTAACAGGGGGATTAATCCAACGCGTAATTACGATGTAGGTCAGTTGCAGAATAAACAACCATAGTAAAAACTTCCCAAGCTTCTTCAGCCATGTTTTCCTTCGCGAATGCTGACCGGTTTTTTCCATCAATGGGCAGAAGTGGTTAGGTTCATATATTCAAGACTATAGCCATGTTTTCCGATAACTATACCGTTTCGCCCTATTCTTGTGAGCAAATATCCTATACCTCCCAAACCCACAGAAGCGATCATCAGTTGAGGGCTGAATTTGGATCGATCGGCCAGATAAACTACGCCGCTTGCAACCGTTAGCAGGATGCCACCGCCTAAAAGCGCTCCACCACTTGCCTGCAGGTTAAAACCTTTTCTTTTTTTTCCAATGCTGGCGATATCTTTATAGTTGTAGGAATAATGATAGCTGCCCGCAGTATCCGTAATGAAAACGCCTAGCTGTGTGGGCACACGGTTCACAATAAACTCCCGGAGAAATAAACTATCATTAGAGATCTTTTCGATCAGGGCATTGCGATAAGCGCCGTTCACCGAGATGAATTCGATTTGCGTACCGGCATAAAATGATTTTACTGTCTTACCGTTTTTTTTGAGCATGATAAAATCGGCATTCTGGGATCGCGCCTGGAACGCCAGAAGGATAAGAAGGGAAAGAAACCAACGCATAAGCAGATATTTATGATGCTTTGGAGAAACTGGCTCCAATGATCAGCAGCACTCCAAAAATAAGGTACATCAAACCTGAGAACCGACTCAGGATGTTAATATTCTTATCGGTAAGCTTGCTGCGCAGGCGGCCGGCAAGGTTAATTTTCAGCACATCCGCAGACATATTCAACATGAGACAGATAGAGAAGATCACCAGTCTTTCATCAAAAGTGTTTGATAAAGATTTTGTAGCCGCAGCAAACCACAATGTAATAACTCCCGGGTTCAGCGTGTTGATAAGAAATCCCGTGATAAAAAGTCCCGCGTGTGTCGCATTACTTATTTTAATGCTGTTCTCCGCATCGGGCTTGGGCTTGTGTTTCCTGATAAATAAATAATAAATTCCAAGCGCCATTAATAAAATCCCGCCGGCGATGCCAATTGGCTTTTTATAAAAAATGATATCCTCGAACAGTCCGCTGAACGCATTAGCAGTAACAACCCACACCAGATCGCTGAGCCAAACGCCGATGATAAACCAAAATGCGCTTGCCAGACCATAATTGATACGAAGTTTTATGATGGTGAATACAACGGGACCGACCGATAGGACGAGCATCATCCCAAGCAACAATCCTGTTATAATCGCATCTATCATCCAATCCTATTTCATCAGATTTTTTCTTCCTGTAAGAATGCCTGCCACTCTGCTAATATGGCTCCTTTCAGTACCCTCGGAAACTTATGCTGGCCGCCAACTTTTCCCTTACTGGCCATGAACTGTAAAAAAGTTTCTTCTGATAAAACCTCTACTTCCACGGCTTTCAGCGCATGCTTTCTTTCCACTTCGTAGTCATCATTGAGCAACTTCAGTTTTTCATCGATTACCTGTGCGAGTTGTGTGGCATTCACGTGGTCATCACTTGCGATATACCATTTGTGCGCGAAGAAATTTCCATACGGAATTCCCGCCACCGTAAATTCAGGAATAAAAATATTAAGATCCTCACAAGCCATTTCGATGGCTTTGTTCATGTTGTCCACGCTTAAATGTTCGCCCACCAGGCTAAGAAAATGTTTGGTTCTGCCTGTTATCATGATCTCGCTTCTCTCCCGGTCAACCAATCTAACGGTGTCGCCTATGGCATAACGCCAGGTTCCGGCATTCGTGCTGATAAGAATTGCGTAATCCTTATTCAGATCGATCTCATGGATCATGTAAGTTTCAGGATTTTCGATCATGTTTCCCTCGCTGTCGAAATTCCTGTCGTCGAAAGGAACAAACTCAAAAAAAATATTATTATTCAGCACCAGTTGCATTGCACCTTTACTGTTCTGCCTGCTTTGATAAGCGAGAAACCCTTCACTGGCCAGATAGGTTTCGATGTAAGTGATGGGTTTGCCCATCAGTTTTGGAAACCCTTTTTTATAAGGTTCCATGGCTACGCCGCCATGCACATAAAATGCGAGGTTTGGCCAAAGCTCATGGATGTGTTTAAGGTTGTATCGTTCAATGATTTTTTCAATGCATAGTTGCAACCAGGCCGGTACACCCACAATAAAACCGATATCCCAGTTCGGCGCATTTTCCACCACTTCTTCCAGTTTTTTTGCCCAGTCTTTCTCTTTAGCAATTTTCTTCCCGGGCTTATACAATCCCAATCCCTGAAACCAAAGCGGGATATTTTTTTGCTGAATACCGCTCAGGTCGCCTGCATAATATGTAGGTCCTTTTTGCAGTTGTGTACTTCCCCCCAGCATCAGCCATCCTTTGCTTACCGCTGATTTCGGAACATTTTCATACCTGGCCAGACTAAGCAATTGCCGGAAGCTGGTAAGCGTGTTGCTTCGGATCAGTTCCCTGGTCACGGGGATATATTTACTGGCAGCCTCGCTCGTTCCGCTGCTTAATGCGAAATATTTGATCATACCAGGCCAGCACACATCAGGAACACCTTCCTGGGCCTTATACCACCACTCGCTATACATTTTATTATAGTTATAGGTGGGAACCAGTTGCTGGAATTTTTTTCCTTTATGTTTACTGAGAAGGATCTCATCAAACCTGTATAATTGGCCAAATTGAGTAAACCTTGCCTTGCGCAAAAGTTTCGAGAGCACTTTAAGTTGCTGTCTTCGCGGATCACTAACAGGCAACTTTAAAGCCCTGGCGATAGAATTCGGAAGTCTGATGTCGATAAGGGCCATTCGGGTGATCTGTTGAACAGGGACAAATATAAATCTTTAGCCACCTTAAACTTCTTAAAATATTAAATACGGCAGGTGCCACTGCTCATAATCCAGCGGCTCAATTAACCAAAATTGGGTAGGTTTGCCACCTAAATTTGATGATATGAAGAAATTTTTGCTTTTGCTTGTTATGTCGGGGTTGCTTTCCACCGCTAAAGCCGACGAAGGAATGTGGCTGCCGATGCTGCTTGGCCAGCAGGTGTATAACGACATGGTCAAGAAGGGCCTTAAACTTTCCAAAGAACAACTCTATTCCATCAACAAGTCGTCTTTAAAAGACGCGATCATCATTTTTGGCGGTGGATGTACAGGAGAGATCGTGAGTAACCAGGGTCTGATTTTCACAAATCACCACTGCGGGTATAGCTCGATCGCAGGAGCGAGCAGCGTTGAACATAACTACCTCCGCGATGGGTTTTACGCATATAACAAAGACCAGGAAATTCCAACCAAACTCACCGTCCAGTTTCTTGACCGCATTGTTGATGTTACCAAAGAGGTTGAAGCAGGACTGAAAGGATTAAATTGGGAGGACCGGACGAAAAAGCAACAGGATGTATTCAAGGATATTACAGACAAAGTGGTGGACAAAGAAAATGGTACATACGGAAGGATCTACTCAATGTTCAAAGACAACCAATACCTCATGTATGTATACAAAGTGTATCGTGACATTCGCCTGGTAGGAGCGCCACCGGAGTCTGTGGGAAAATTCGGCGGAGATACCGATAACTGGGAATGGCCGCGTCATACGGGTGATTTTTCTGTATTCCGTGTATATATGTCTAAAGACGGAAAACCCGTTGAATATGCAAAAGAAAACGTGCCGTTAAAACCTAAGTATTTTCTTCCGGTGAGTCTGAAAGGCGTGAAAGACGGAGATTATGCAATGATCTATGGTTATCCCGGCGGAACGAACCGTTATGAAACCAGCTATGGTATCAAACTAAAAAACGAGATCGATAATCCGGCGTTGGTTGCGCTTCGCGATATGCGTTTGAAATACATGCACGAACAAATGCTTAAAGATCCCGCAGTAAAGCTAAAACTTGCATCTGATTACGCAGGCATCGCTAACTACTGGAAATTTTACGATGGTGAAACAAAGCAATTGAAGAAATTTCATACCTACGAAGAGAAGCAGGCCTATGAAAATAAGTTCATGAACTGGGCGAAAGGAAAATCAGAATATCAGAACCTGATGAGCGAATATGAAAAGAATTATGCAGCCTGGACGCCTTATGCAAAGCATCGGCAATATATCCGTGAAGGAATTTTAGGATCACCACTAGCTGCTTTTGCATCCAGTCTGGAACAACTTGAAACAGCCCTTGTAAAAGCAGGCGCCACCTCTCAGGATATTCAAAAAGCGAAAGATGCCGCAGATGCATCCCGCAAACGATTCCTTGATTCAGAAGATCTTCCAAGTGATGAAAAAATATTGGCCGCGGTTGCGATGGCCTTTTATAATGATATTGATAAAGATCAGCACCCGGTTGGTTTTTATGAAAGCCTGAAAAATAATTATGGTCCGCTCAATGAAGAGTCGACGTACAAAAAATGGGCGCATGATGTGTTTGCAAACACGATGTTGCTGAACGATGCCAAATGGAATGCCTTCATGGCAACCCCGGATGCAGTACTGTTGCAATCTGATCCGGCTTATGCATTTGCATCTGCCTTTGTAAAGAATTACACCCTGAAATACAGCCCGATGTATACCGCCTTCCTGAATAAGAATAACGAACTCGGTCATCTGTATATGAAAGGAATCATGGAGATGAACCCCGAGGCGGTTAAGAAAATGTACCCCGACGCTAACTTCAGTATGCGCGTAAGTTATGGTAGCGTAAAAAGCTATAAACCCCGCGATGCCGTTTATTATGATTACGTAACCACCGGTAAAGGTGTACTTGAAAAATATATACCGGGCGATTATGAATTCGATCTTCCTGCCAAACAGATCGAATTGATGAAGAAAAAAGATTTCGGTCAGTATATTGATAAAAGCCGTAACGACCTGGTGGTGGGCTTTATAACAACAAATGATATAACAGGCGGCAACAGCGGAAGTCCTGTTATCGATGGAAGCGGAAACCTGATCGGCCTTGCGTTCGATGGAAACTACGAAGCACTCAGCCACAAGATCGCGTTCGATAAAGACCTTAACCGCACCATTTGTGTTGATGTACGTTATGTACTATGGTGTATTGATAAACTGGGTGGAGCAAAAAACCTGATCGATGAATTGAAACTCGTTAGATAAGATAAAATGAAGGAATAAAGCCACCTAAACAGGTGGCTTTTTTTATGCGAAAAAAATGCATCATGCCTGCTTGCATTTTGAAAAATGGCGTTGTATTTTGTGCGCTAACACATCGAATCTATCATCCTGCCGGCCTTCGTGTTGGAAACATCGCCTTAACCTTGTTTTCATCCCGCAATCCGAAAAGCCATCATTTAACCGTCTCCATTTTTTAATCAAATTATTGGCAGGTTTTATGCATAGTCTTTTCAAACAGACCCCCATGAGCCGCATCTTGCAACTCGAAGTTGATGGTGTGATGAGTAACGTGAAAGTGGATGAAATCCTTCATCGTCATCACAATATGTACAAAGTTGTTTTCGAAAATGGCTACGAAAATATTTTCTATACCGATGTGGAATCCGGTAAGTGGATGGAGGAAGACCTGGGCTTCACAGAACTTGCAGCGAAGATCGGGGATGAGATAAGAAATTATTTAAGAACCCCTTTTCATGTGCCCCGCATCTTAACCTGGCAC
>JAEWDG010000132.1 GCA_023390215.1 Bacteroidota bacterium
ACCTCAAACAGTTTTTTACCGCTGCTCACGAGTGTGAATTCATCGAATTCCGGATGTTGCTGTGGTTCCGACCAGCCGGGTGGCGCAATCATGTGCGCAATGCTCAGATCACCGGCCGGCTGAGATACACGACCAAAATGTTCTTCGATTATTTTATTATCACCTGTTGGAATCCTGACAGGATTATCCTGTTTTATATAACTCATCTCTTTTCACTTGTTTCAAGTTGCATCATACCCATCAGTTGTTTGAGCGTTTTATCCATCCCTTCGCTGCTGCCATCAAGGAAGATCACATTCCCTTTTCCATATTCAGCAAAATTTTTGATCGCTTCCACCCACATACTGAAAAGAATAACATTGGTATCGAGATTAGCCTGCTTCATTTCAGAAGCTGCCTGGCTCATACCCCTGGCCACTTCTTCACGGAACAAAGCAACGCCCTGTCCTCTTAACTGTGCAGCCTGCCGTTCTGCTTCTGCGGCGATCTTGATCGCGTTACCTTCTGCTTCCGCTGATTTTGTTTTTGTGATCAGTAATGCCTGCCCTTCATTTTCTGCGGCGGCCTTCAGGTTATTACTGGCCACCACTTTGCTCATTGAGTTCATGATCACTTCATCAAATGTGATGTCATTGATTTGCAGATCCTGCAAATGATAACCCCACTCTTCAAGCGTCAGGTCAACATGTTCTTTTACAAATTCCACAATATCACGACGCAGTCCGAGTATTTCAGACTGCTTACGTGTTGCCACAAACGCCCGTATATTTCCTTCGATGGTACGCACCAGCGCCTGCATCAGATCCTTGTCGCTGATAAATTTAAACGCGACTTTCTGAATGGTGTCTTCGTGTTCATTTTGCACAGAATACAATAGCATGGATTTGAAATAGACATTAGCCTGATCGATCGTTACGGCCTGGAACTCCAACTCCACCGAGCGATTCTGAATACTTACCTTTTTATAGATCGTTTCCAGAAATGGTATTTTGAAATTAAGCCCCGGCCGCAATATGCGCCTGTATTTCCCGAACATCGTTACCACGCCGATATATCCCTGGTTAATGGTTACGAAACAGCTCACCACTGCCAATAGTACAATGATGATCCATCCAAAGTCTCTGATCAATTCCATGTTAAAAAAATTTTATGCAAGTTAATTGAATTGGAATTCCTTTTAACTGCGCTCTTCCCAGATGGCTGCAAGTTGCACCAGCGTTTCTGCTGCCTTGACCATATCATATACGCCGATCCACTCCAGTTTACTATGGATGTTTTGCATTCCGGTAAAAATATTCGGGCAGGGTAATCCCATATAACTTAAGCGGCTTCCATCAGTTCCTCCTCTGATGCTTTCTGTTTTCACTTCCATCCCCGCTCGCCTTATCGCTTCTGCAGCATTGGCAACTACCTCAGGATGTTTATCGAGAACCAGTTTCATGTTCCTGTACTGTTCCTGCGGTTTATATTCCATAGATGCGCCTGGATATTTTGCGACTAAGGATGCAGCGAGCGACCTCAGCCGATCGTGGTGCGCTGCTAATGTATCCGTATCAAAATCTCTTACAATAAAAGATGCGCTGGCTTTTTCCGCGATCCCTGAAATGGAAACAGGATGAACAAATCCCTGTTTTTTCTCTGTCGTTTCAGGGCTCCATTCCTGTTTAGGCAATGCATCCAAAATTGACCCTACGATCTTTAATGCATTTACAAGTTTGTCTTTCGCATAACCGGGATGCGCGATCACGCCGTGCACAGTGATTGTCGCGCCATCAGCAGAAAATGTTTCATCTTCCAGATAACCGAGTTCGCCTCCGTCGAGCGTGTACCCGAAATCTGCCTTCACTTTATTCATGTCGATTTTGGCCGTTCCCTTTCCAACCTCTTCGTCAGGGGTGAAAACAATGCGTATCTCTCCGTGTTTTATTTCAGGATGTTCAACAAGATATTTTGCAGCTTGCATGATGATAGCCACTCCGGATTTGTCATCCGCACCCAATAAGGTTGTTCCGCTTGCAGTAATAATATCTTTACCGATATGATGCTTTAAGTATGGTGAATTGGAAACAGTTAATACCTGTTCTTTATCATCAGGAAGTATCAGGTCCCTGCCATCATATTTTTTATGCAGGATGGGTTTCACTCCTGTGCCTGAACAATCGGGTGCTGTATCCACATGGCTGCAATAACAAATCACCGGAACTTTTTTATCGCTATTTGATGGTAGCGTTGCATACACATAACCGAATTCATCTGTTTCCACCGCTTTGATACCAAATCCTTTAAGCTCATCTGCCAGGATCCTGCTGAGTTCTTTTTGTTTTTCTGTGGTAGGGAAGCTATTGCTTTCAGGATCACTTTGTGTATCAACCTGAACATATCTCATAAATCTGGAACTGAGATCATTTTCATCAATCTGAATCGTCATGTTTTTTTTGATTTAGCGCAAAATAAAAAAAGCAGCTTAAAGCTGCTTTTAATTTCTTATTGTTATACGATCTCCACAAGCTCTATATCGAACACGAGTTCCTGCCCCGCAAGAAAATGATTGGCATCCAGCACAACTACATCTTCTTTGATCTCCTGCACAACTACCGGAAAGGGTTGACCGTACTGGTTGCTGAGCGTAAGGCTCATACCAGGTTCCAGTTGCATATCTTCAGGAACATTTTCTTTGGGAAAATTGATGATGGCTTCATCAGACCGTTCTCCATAACCTTCTGCAGGCTGAATATTGATCGTTTTTTTCTCTCCGATATTCATACCCGGCAATGCAGCATCGAACCCTTTGATCATTTGTCCGGCACCAACAGTGAACTCAAGAGGTTCGCGGCCCGCTGATGAATCAAATTGCTCTCCGGAAGTTAATTTTCCTGTATAATGTACCCTAACGGTATCTCCATTTTTAACTATAGTCATGGGGATTGATTTATGCCGGCATCCCGGCGGTGAAGTAAAGCTGCAAAGTAAATGATAAAAGGTGGAACCTTGTGAAAAGATTTATGCAATTTCGCCCTTATGAGACTGTTAATAAATCTGCTGGCACTTGCATTCAGCCTGCATTCCTGCGCACAATCACAAAAGCTGGAAAAACAGCAACATGTGATTACCGGGGCCGACCGGACTGAGGTATATTTTCCACTCCTGAAAAATAAAGCGGTCGCGGTTTTTGCCAATCAAACAAGTGTGATCGCCAACACACATCTTGTTGATTCGCTGATTCATTCGGGAATTCGTGTCAGGAAAATTTTTAGTCCCGAACACGGTTTCAGGGGAAAAGCAGATGCTGGTGAAGAGGTGAAATCAGATAAAGATGTAAAAACAGGTTTGCCTGTTGTCAGCCTGTACGGTGATCATAAAAAACCAACTGCAGAAGATCTGAAAGATATTGATGTGGTGGTTTTCGATATTCAGGATGTAGGCGTAAGATTCTACACATACATTTCTTCGCTTCAATATTTATTGGAAGCATGCATTGAACAGCACAAACCCTTGCTGATACTCGACCGTCCTAATCCTAACGGGTTCTATGTTGATGGCCCTGTGCTTGAACCTGCATTTAAAAGTTTTATCGGCATGCAACCCATCCCCATCGTGTATGGGATGACGATAGGTGAATACGCGATGATGCTTACGGGCGAAAACTGGTTATCAGAAAAAGCCAATACGATCAATGCCTACAATATCACAACTGAACCATCTGTTGATACGCCTTTCCATGTGATGGTATTGAAATGCAAAAACTACACACATAAAACAAAGTACAGGTTACCGGTTGCGCCATCGCCCAACCTTCGTGATATGAAGAGCATCTACCTCTACCCTTCCACTTGTTTTTTTGAAGGAACTGTTTTAAGCGAAGGCCGCGGCACGGACCGGCCTTTCCAGGTGTTCGGGCATCCGGATTACCCGAAAAACTTATACAGCTTCACGCCTAAACCGAATGAAGGCGCAAAAAGCAGCAAGTGTTTTTTTCAAACCTGTTATGGATGGAGCATTGAAGGATCAGAACAGGAAATTTTAAACAAACTGGATGGTAAAATCCATTTGGATTATTTGTTGAATGCATATCAGCTGTTTCCGGGTAAGGACAGCTTTTTCCTGAAAAACAACTTCATCAATAAACTTGCAGGTAATGCGGATTTAGCAAAACAGGTGAAAGCCGGCAAATCGGAAGCGGAGATCAAAGCAACCTGGCAACCAGCGCTTGACTCCTTTAAGAAACTCAGAAAGAAATATTTATTGTACGAAGATTTTGAATAGCATGAACGGAAGTAAAAGCTTTGAGGCCTTGAGGATCGTTTTTATGGGTACACCGGAATTCGCGGTTGAATCTTTAAAAGCTATTATAGAAGCCGGTGGTAATGTGGTTGCCGTAGTTACAGCACCGGACAAACCTGCAGGAAGGGGAATGCAGTTGAAAAAAACGCCGGTAAAATTATTCGCTGAAGAGAAAGGACTGCACATATTACAACCGGAAAAACTCCGGGCACCTGAATTTATTTCCGAACTGCAATCTTTGAAGCCCGATCTCAACGTGGTGGTTGCATTCAGAATGCTTCCGGAAATCGTCTGGAATCTTCCTGCCCTGGGCAGCATTAATCTACATGGATCTTTATTGCCCCAATACCGCGGCGCCGCACCAATAAACTGGGCTGTGATAAATGGTGAAAAACAAACCGGGGTAACCACATTTAAACTGACCCACGAGATCGATACGGGACATGTACTCGAATCGGAAAAGATCGATATAGGACCAGAAGAAACGGCGGGAGAGTTACATGATAAAATGATGAAAACCGGTGCGAAACTTTTAGTTCATACATTGAAAAATTTGGCAGCGGGTAAACTCATTGAGCAACCGCAGCATTTCCAGGATGATCAGAAGCACGCGCCAAAAATTTTCACCAGAGATTGTGAGATCAACTGGAACCGGTCAGCAGAAGAAGTTAATAACCTGATACGCGGACTATCTCCATACCCTGGCGCATTCACAGAATTTGAAGGAAAGAAACTTAAGATCCTGAAAGCATCGCCGGTTGAATCATCTCTCCATCTCAAACCCGGTGAATTCGAAACCGACCAAAAAAATTATCTCCGGTTTGCCTGTGCCAAAGGAAGTATAGAAGTGAAATCCCTTCAACTGGAAGGCAAGAAACTGATGTCAATAGAAGATTTTCTCAGAGGCTATCGTTTCAAATAACTATTTAAATCCGGGCTTTGCCGGCAACTTTAAAGAAGGGAGAATTTTATGGATTTCCTCAATAACTTATAGTGCAATCGAAACTGTCGCCGGAAACACCGAGCTCATCTGCCCCGGCATTACTTAAGCGCATCACCATATCAGCATTTTCTTTGAGATCGGGCATAAGGTCGAGCACACGGGCATATACAACCTTGTTATTTGCTGTATTTGTGATCTTTACAATTGCTCCTGGTGGTATACTGTTACTCAAACAGTAATATTTACCGTTATCCCAACCGCTGGTGCTTTTAAAAATACCAGCTTTACCATGCTGGGCAATTTCACTTATGCCTGCCACCTGATCGTTGTAAATAGACTTGAACGTTCCACCCTTAGAAGTTTTCACAACGGGAACCGCCGTGGTAGCCGGAACTTCACTCTTTATTGCCTGATCTGGTTTAGCATCTTCAGATTTTACGGTTTCGTTTTTTACGGGCTCCTCCTTTTTCGTTTTCTCCACAACCGGATCTTTTTTTACCATTTCCGGTTCGGGGGTAGTATACGCTCCCGAAACCTCCGTTTTTTCCGGTGCCGCATTGGGTTTATCACTGTATCCGACGATGAGGTTCATCCCTTCGCTCAAACCATCGCCTTCTAAATTGTTCCATTTTCGTATATCCGCGATGGTTATATC
>JAEWDG010000182.1 GCA_023390215.1 Bacteroidota bacterium
CCGTTTTCCCGTTGTTATCATTGCAGGAAGTACATAATAATATGCAGGTCATTACGAAAATTAATCCTGATCCTTTTCCCATAACGCAAATTTAGATGATTGTTTTGCGCATTGACAGTTTCGTGACCTTTAGCTTTTTTTTGACGTGTTATATTTGCGGATTCTAAACAGATTATGAGAAAAGCAATATTCCTGGCAGTTTGCAGCCTGCTTTTTTTGGCGGAAAATGGCACTGCACAGACCCCAATAACACAAGACAGCATACATTTTTCCGGCGAAACGCATTTTGCGAATATTCGCCAACTTACTTTCGGTGGAGATAACGCTGAAGCGTATTTCAGCCCCGATGGCAAATACCTGGTTTACCAGGTTACCAATCCCAAAAAAGGAATCGAATGCGACCAGATATGGATGGGTAAAATTCCGACATCACCTAACGAAGCGTTTAATCCGAAACTGGTGAGTACCGGTACAGGAAGAACGACCTGTGCTTTTTTCTATCCGGATGGGAAACATATTCTTTACGCTTCCACACACCTGGGAAGCAGTGCTTGTCCGCCACCGGTGGACCGCGCAAAATATGGCAACAAGTATATCTGGCCCTTATATACCGACTTCGATATTTTCAAAGCTGATACGAACGGTCACATTATCAAACGACTCACCAATACAAAAGGCTATGATGCAGAGGCTACGATATCTCCAAAAGGAAATATCATGGTTTTTACGTCTATGCGTGACGGTGATCTTGACCTTTATACCATGGATCTGAATGGAAAACACGTAAAGCGCATCACGAATACATTAGGCTATGATGGGGGAGCATGGTTCAGTCCCGACGGTACGAAGATCATATGGCGTGCATCCCGGCCGAAGACTGAAGCGGAAATCGCAGAATACAGATCATTACTGGCTGAAAACCTCGTTGCTCCCACGAATATGGAAGTGTGGATCGCAAACATTGACGGTACCGATGCGCATCAGGTAACGGATCTGGCACAGGCGAACTGGGCACCCAATTTCACTCCGGATGGAAAACGGGTAATATTTTGCAGTAATCACGAGTATAAAAGAGGTTTCCCTTTCAATATGTACCTCTGTGATTTTGATGGCAGCAATCTTCAGAAAATTTCCAGAGATAAGGGATTCGATGCTTTCCCCATGTTCAGCAGGGATGGTAAAAAGATCGTGTTCAGCAGCAATCGTAATAATGGAGGAACGCGCGATACCAACGTGTTTATCGCTGACTGGGTTGAGTAAAACTGTTTTATTAGTTAAAGATTCAACCTGAAGGGGGCTGGATAATAAATAATGAGATTACCACTGCATAGGGTTTGAAATACGGTTACCACGGGGTTACAATAAACCGGAAAAAAGATTAACTGAACATTCCGGCACTATTCCTGTTCCAGGGATTAACAAAACCTTTGTTTCAAACATTAAACTAAGCAGAACCCTTCCGGTCTTTACGGCCTATATTTGCGCCGGAAAATCAATATTTTAAGCTGATTAAATGAAACATATTCTATCCATTTTTGCATTATTATTTGCCACTTCTTTCGCTGTAACTGCTCAGGCACCCAAAGGAATGGGTACAAATGACCCCGAGGCGAAAAAAATTCTTGATGCCGTAAGTTCTAAGTTTCGCACGTATAAAGCGGTACAGGCTAAATTTTCGTTGAAAATCGAAAATGCTTCAGGAAAAACCATCGGGACCAAATCAGGAACGGTGTACATGAAAGGAACCAAGTACAGGGTGAATGTTACCGGCCAGGAGATTTATTCAGATGGAACAAACACCTGGACCTATGATAAAGCGGCCAAAGAAGTTACGGTAAATAAAATTGATCCTTCGGTAAATTCCATCACACCGCAAAAATTGTTTACTAATTTTTACGATAAAGATTTTCTTTATAAACTAAATGGAGATGTGAACCTGAATGGTAAAAAATTACAGGAAATTGAACTCACACCGATCGATAAATCAAAGCCTTTTCATAAGGTGTTGGTGTATGTAAGCAACAATACGATTGTGCAGACACGGGTTTTTGAAAAAACCGGAAATCGTTATACATACAGTGTTTCCAACATGAATACTACGGCTAATATTCCCGATAATACTTTTGTTTTTGATGCAAAACAGTTTCCTGGTGTGGAGGTTGTAGACCTTCGCTAGTTTTGAACTATTTTTCACCCCACTCAAAGGCCTTGGTTTCGAAGCCTGCGAGGTGAAGAACGCGGTCGGTAACAGTTCCTGCCAGTTCAGTAAAATTTTTGGGACGACTATAATAGGAAGGAGAAGCGGGACAAATAATGCCTCCGGCCTCCGTGGTGGTAGTCATGTTCCGTAGGTGAATGAGGTTATATGGTGTGTCTCTAACTACACAGATCAATTTTCTCCGTTCTTTAAGTATTACGTCTGCGGCTCTTGAAATTAAGTCATTTGAAACTCCAGTGGCGATGCGACCAACCGTACCCATACTGCAGGGAATAATGATCATGGTTCCAAATTTTGCCGAGCCTGAGGCAAAGGGCGCATTGAAATCCTGCGTATCATAAAACCGGAAGGGGAGAGATTTGTAATCTTCCTGCTGTAATTCCGTTTTCCATACCTCACGCGCATTGGTTGTCATTACAACAGCGATCTCCATCCATTGATCTTTTATATCAAGCAAGGAGCTGAGCAGGTGTTCCGCGTAAATGGCGCCGCTGGCCCCCGTAATCGCAACTACAATTTTTTGCATTAAATTGGAAACATTCTAAATGGTAAAACTGTTCAAACAAAGATGAAGAATCTATTCCAGATCCCTTTATTTGCTGCGCTTTTATTCTGCCTGGCCTCATTTCTGGGGCCCGAAAAAGAAAAAATTCACTGGATATCTCTGAACGAACTCAATAAAGTTTATAAAGAAGCGCCGCGCCCTTTACTCATCGATGTGTACACAGACTGGTGTGGATGGTGTAAAAAAATGGATAAGGACACTTACCGGAATGATAGACTCGCCGGTTATGTAAATGATCATTTCTATGCTGTCAAACTTAATGCTGAAGATAAAAAGACATTAAACTTTAATAATTCTGAGTTCCCTTACGATCATAGAAATCGCGCCAATACGCTGGCTATCGCGTTGCTGGGTAACCGGCTGGAATTTCCAACTACTGTTTTCATGACCTCTATGGATGCGCAACCTGCGCCGCTTGCGGGCTATCTCACCGCGAAAGATATGGAGGCACCTCTTAAATATTTTGGCGAAGCGGCGAATCGCAAACAATCCTTTGTAGAATTTAACCAGGGGTTTAAAGGCGAATGGTAAAAGTTGTTTTTCATCTGAATATGGTTAGGCATGTCTGAAACCAGCCTGCACAGGAGGCTGGGATTATTCCAATCCTCTGTATTGAACATGATCGATATGGTGGGTATCGGCCCTTTTGTAACCCTGCCTATCGTAATCGGTTACATTGGGGGTATGTACCTATGGGCCTGGGTTGCAGGTGCGCTACTTTCGTTCATTGATGCAATGGTTTGGAGTGAATTGGGAAGCAGGTTTCCCAAAGCAGGAGGCAGTTATCATTTTCTCAAAGAAAGCTTTGGAAAAGAGAAGGCCGGGAACCTGATGAGTTTCCTCTATGTGTGGCAAACGGTGATACAGGCACCCCTTGTAGCCGCTTCCGCAGCGATCGGCTTTTCTGAATATGTAAATTATTTCTTTCCCCTCAGTGATATGCAGCAAAAAATGATCTCCGGTTCGGTCATCATTTTTATTACGTTTCTGCTTTACCGTAAGATCGAATCAGTTGGAAAGATTGGCGTGTTACTATGGACAGGTGTAATCATAACACTGGCCTGGATCATCGTCGGTGGAATATCTCATGGTAATATGATGGCACCTGTTCGGGCCATGGGTGAGGCGTTTTCCATGCATACACTACTTTCATTCGCTTTCGGACAGGCTTGCGTGAAATCAATCTACAGTTATCTCGGATATTACAACGTTTGTCACCTTGGCGCTGAAATAAAGGAACCGCAGAAAAATATACCGCGCAGTATGTTCATATCCATAATGGGTATCGCATTCCTTTACATGCTGATGAATATTAGTGTGGGTTCGGTGATTCCGTGGCGGGAGATCAGCGACTGGCAATCCCGACAAGTTAATCCATACGTGATCAGCATATTCATCGAAAGAATCTATGGGGTAACTGCAGCGAATATGGTAACCATTCTGATCCTTTGGGTTGCGCTGGCTTCCTTATTCGCAGTGATGCTGGGGTATAGCCGTGTGC
>JAEWDG010000196.1 GCA_023390215.1 Bacteroidota bacterium
GTGGCATCAGATGTTTTAAATAGTACGGGTGTATTTGCCTGGTCATCCCGAACAACGAATACAAGAGTAGTTCCGTCACCTACACTGGGACAATCCAAACGTGCGATGTAAACTCCTGAAACGGCCGCCGATGGTACGTTCCATGCTGCAGAGACAGCCCAGTTGTTACAATCTGTTTTACCGGTTGCGGGATCATAATTGGGTTGAGGCTGTGCTGCGCCGCTCAATGGGCCAAGGTCGGCGATGAAGCGGGCGCCATTTCCCTGGTACCAACCTATGCGATAAATTTTTACCGTGTAAGGTTGAGGCGTGCTTGAGGCAATATCGATTTTAAAATGAACTGTTTCTCCTTTGTTTACACTGAATTCCTGTGCAAATCCTTCAATGACGCCACCATCGATGGCATCCCATTCAGATTGGGGTGTTCCGGGTAGAAGATTTTCCTGAACGATCGGATTCTGTGCTGATACAAACAGCATCGGAAACATAACAAGCGTGAGTACGAACAGGGAGCGGATAAAAGTTCCGGGCAGCATTTTGGAAACCATAAAACGGTTATTAGGGTTAAAAATTTAACTCGGCCAATGGTAATCCAGGTTGGAATTGAAGTGCTGGTACTTCTAAAGGAAGAATTGAATTGTGGTTGTCTAGTGAGGGTAGCCCGAGGTATAGGGCTTTAAGAGCACAAAAATATACATCAAATTAAGAAATGCAAATAGATCGCAAAGAATTTCGGTTTGTCGTTGGGAAAGTATTTATGAAGTAGTAATTGTCCTGAGTTGAAATTCATTGGTATGATTGAATAAAGAAGATCAATTTGAAATCCTTTACATCATCCGGATTATTCTATAGTCAGATCTCCGGATACAATAAATCGTTTTTCAGATCGAATAGAAATTTTTGCTCCCTGGCCGATAAGTTGCTGGATATTTAGTGTGCACACTCCATTTGGTGCAGGATTAATTATGATTTCTGAACCGGCAGGCAAAGGAGAAGGAGGTATAAGATTGTTTTCCCACATCGATGCATCCGTCCATAATCCATCGCCATTGAATATATATGTAGACGAGCTACTGCAATTAAAAGGATCAGAACTGCATGTGCGTTGGTAAGTTATGCCGCTGAGTGAGGTTAACCTTTGTTCGAAAATATTTTTATTGCTGCAGCTATCTTTCAAATAGTAATTCAAAAACGGAATGATAAGTGCCATTGATTTTTCGAAAACCAGTTGTGCACTGATTGGCGAACTGTTACAGCCCGAAAATAATTGTCCGGTAGCACAGGTGCCGTTGTTATTTGCAAAATGGCAATGCAGGGCATTGTCAATGTTTACATAAGTTTTGCACGGGTATGGAATGTTTGAGTACATCCTGAGTTGAATACTATCAGCAACGATGCAGTCCCGGTTCCCTGCAAATACTAAAGCGGGAATATTGGTATGTAATGCTGCTGCTTTTGCCGATGGGTTGGTTTCCGCAGCCGCGAAATTAAATACGGCTTTGATGTTAAAATTATAATTAGTGGCTAAAAAACTTGCTCCCCCTCCCATACTGTGACCTGCTACAGCAGATCTGTTTTTGACCCTCCCCGCTAGAAATGAATTAGCAGAATCGTTAAGAGTGGGAATGAAAGCTGCAAGAAAAGCAAGATCACGACCGAATTGTTCGTGACTGGGGGAAAGGCTTGATTCAGAATTGGGAAGCACGGTAATAAAACCATTTGAAGCCAGACTGTCTGCGAGCCAGCGATAGCTTGTAGTGCCGATCACAAATCCATGGCCGAAAACAACGACAGGGAATTGTTGAGTCCCCGGCACTAAGGGAACATTATCTCCGGCCGAAGCAGCAGGATAATAAATTTCTGATGGAATGCTTCTGTTTCTTGATACGTCGGAAAAACTAATCGTTCGATGGCCTGTAGCAAAAGACTGTGCCTTGCCAATGAAAGGAAATAAACATAATATGACAGCGCAAAGGATACGCATAATTATATTTAAGATTGAATACCAAATTCAAAAAACAAGATGATAAGTATGGTTCATGTTTAACGGATTTCTGAATAATAGCCGACACCATTGTACAGTATGAAAAACCCGGCAAAAATTTTTTCTTTCATTGTAAGTATCGTTCTGTCCGCGTTTAGGAATACCATTTTAAAGATCTTCATTCCCAGTGTGGCATCCTGCAAAAAGATGGTAATTAGCCGGTATAATATAAATACCAGTAGGAAAATCAGGAAGTTCATATTTGGTCCGGGAGTGAGTGCCCGCACAACAAAACCAATAAGAGCAGGTCTATAAGGCCTGCAATCAGCCTATTGGAATAGTTGGGCCTGATATATCATTTTTCCATGGGTGGTTGCTGACTTGGTTCTAAAAATAAATAATACGGATTTATATCTCTTTACTAAGGTATTATATACTGGAACAAAAACAAGTGACTCCTGATGAATCTCATTCAGTAATCAAATCTTTAAGCTGTTTCGCAAATTTATCTGTATCATAATCTGCCATACCCTGGTGTTTGAAAACAATCCGTCCATTTTTATCCAGGATAATTGTGGTGGGTAAACTTCCTGTAAAATAGTCAGACGGAATATCTCCCGCTCTGAAACTTACCGGCATGCTGTATTCTTTTTTCTGAATGAAAGTTTTTGCTTTTTCCGGATCATCATCTTCATTCATGAAAAGAAAAACAACATCTTTATTGGCCGCAAATTTTTTATAGAGTTCTTCCAGAGAGGGCATTTCGGCCTGACAGGGTGGGCACCAGGTCGCCCAGAAATTAATAAAAATCACCTTTCCTTTAAGATCTGCACTATTATTAATCTGACCTGCGGCATCCAGATATTGAAAGGATCGTGCGTTAGACTTGTTCGTAGGCTTCTCTATGTTTGCATTGAAAAATCCGGTTTTCATGATTAACCGCATGGTGGCAGTTTTAAAAGAGGGAATCAATAAAAAAGCTCCAAAGAATCCGAAAAACAGAACATTGCCGATACGCCTTAACCATTTCTTTTTAACCGGATCCATGATCAATAAGTTATAATATCTTTAATTACCTAATATTCTATCGTAGAAAAATAAGGCCCGCATTTCTGCGGACCCAGTTATCAAATGGTGGTTTTGGCCAGATACCAGTCCGTCATTTCATAATCACTCCTGATCCTTTCTTCATAATCCTTTAAAGTTTTTGGCGGAGGTACGATAACTTTTTCTCCGGGTTCCCAATTCAGTGGAAGTGCCATTTTATGTTCATCATTTGTTTGTAAGGCGAGCAGGGCTCGTTTAATTTCGTGCATGTTTCTTCCCACGCTCATCGGGTAGTACATCATAAGCCGGATGATCCCTTTAGGATCGATGAAGAATACCGCGCGAACGGCTGCTGTTTCACTTTCATTGGGTTGAAGCATGCCATATAATTTCGCCACTTTCATATCCAGATCCGCAATAATGGGAAATTGAAAATAGATGCCTGTATTTTTTTTCACGTTATCAACCCAGGCAAGGTGTGAATGAACACTGTCGATACTCAGGCCCA
>JAEWDG010000279.1 GCA_023390215.1 Bacteroidota bacterium
TCCCAGCTTATGATGAATCTATAAGGCTGCTGGAAAATGCCGTTGAAAAATCCAATGCCTGGTATAATAAAGGAGTAGTGTTTCAGAATAATCAAAAACTTCCTGAATGCATCGATGCGTACAAAAAGGCGCTGATCCTGGATCCGGGGAATGAAGATGCCAGGCAGAATCTTCAGAAAGCGCTGCAACAACAAAAGCAACAACAGAAAGAAAAGGAAAAGCAGGATCAGAAACAGAAAAATGATCAGCAAAAAAATAAGGACCAGAAGCCCAAACCGCAGCCTTCAAGATTGAAAAGACAGGATGCGATCGATAAGCTGAAAGCACTTGAACAGCAGGAAAAAAACCTCCAGGAAAAAATGCATAAAGCCAATACCACCACTTCTTCCCGCCCTGAAAAAGACTGGTAAGCAGCAATTCCGGTAGTATCTTTGCCGAAATCTCACGTACATGCAGTTTTATTGCGAATCGATAACAAGCTATCGCAGACTTCCAACCCGCGAAGTAAAGATCGGTGACCTGCTTTTGGGAAACGGCCATCCCATACGCATTCAAACAATGACCACTACGGATACCATGGATACCATGGCCACAGTAGAACAAACCATTCGTTGCATAGAAGCAGGCGCGGAACTGGTAAGAATAACCGCACCCTCAAAAAATGAAGCAGAAAATTTGCAGTTCATTAAAGCTGAATTAAGAGCAAGGGGTTACAATACACCGCTGGTGGCTGATATTCATTTTACACCCAATGCAGCAGAGATTGCTGCAAGAATCGTAGAGAAGGTAAGGATTAATCCGGGTAATTATGTTGATAAAAAGAAGTTTGAACAGATTGAATATACCGATGAAGAATATGCGGAGGAAATAGACCGGATCAGGGAACGGTTTACCCCGCTGATCAAAATCTGCAAAGAACATGGCACCGCGATGCGGATCGGAACCAATCACGGAAGTTTAAGCGACCGGATCATGAGCAGGTATGGAGATACTGCAATCGGAATGGTGGAGAGTGCGATGGAATTTCTTCGTATTGCGCGCAGCGAGAATTATCATAACATCATGCTGAGCATGAAGAGCAGTAACCCGCAGGTTATGGTAGAAGCATACCGGCTGCTGATCAACCACATGATGACTGAATTTGGCGAATGCTATCCCTTACATCTCGGTGTAACCGAAGCAGGAGACGGAGAAGACGGAAGGATTAAATCTGCCATTGGAATCGGTACCTTACTGGAAGATGGCATTGGTGATACGATCCGCGTGTCCCTCACAGAAGACCCGGAATTCGAAATTCCTGTTTGTTAAGAATAGGTCGCGCGTTATTTGAACAGGACTTCTGACAGCAGGCTGCCCGCAGTAGCTCATATTCCATACAATCCCTTCGAATATAAAAAAAGAGAAAGCTTTGCAGTACAAAACACCGGAGGAGCGAATGTTCCGGTTGTGATAGCCGATTATTCAGATTTTTCAGCGATCAATCCTTCAGATTTACAATCGATTGGCTACACATACAATGAAGCAACAGATAAGTGGTTTATCGCGGATGGCGCAGCGGATTATATCCTGAGCTCAGCCCATCTTGATTTTGAATTGCCGGGTACACTTCAACTAATTATTCCCTTCCGTATATGGCAGGAAGAAAGTAGGGACGCCATTCCAATGATCAGTGCCGAAGCATATCTCAGCCAATTCGACTCCCTGCAAAACCATAGAAAGCTCATATCATTAAATTGTTTTGATGGAAGTTTTACAAACTTCGATGCTTTATTCGCCAAAATAAGTAAGGATAAAGATGCTGTACTTTGTTTTTTGTCTGATAATTCCAACAGCATGCAAAGCATGCGCCGCATGTTTATTGAATTGGCGTCGCGGAAAATTCTAAACCCTGTTATTATTTGTTCATCGAGCGATTATGTTTCAAATTCAGAGAGCCTGATACATTTTGCAGTAGAGACAGGCGCGCTTTTTATTGATGGAATGGGTGACGGGATCAGTCTGAAAAAGCTCGGCGATCACAGTCATGAAACCTTAAGGCTTATAAATAACATCGCCTTCGGTATCCTTCAGGCTACAAGAACAAGAATTTCAAAAACAGAATACATAAGTTGCCCCAGTTGCGGACGTACGCTCTTTGATCTTCAGGAAACCACGGCAAAGATCCGTGCGGTTACAAATCATTTGAAAGGCGTTAAAATAGCCATCATGGGATGTATTGTAAATGGCCCCGGCGAAATGGCCGATGCTGATTTCGGTTATGTAGGAAGTGGCGTCGGAAAGATTACACTTTACAAAGGGAAAGAAGTGGTGAAAAAGGGCATACCCAGTGAGGTGGCGGTGACGGAACTGGTCAACCTTCTTAAAGAAAACAATGCCTGGGTAGAATTGCCTGCAACAGTTTAAAAGAAATAATGGAAACAGATTTTTTGGTAATAGGTTCAGGTATCGCGGGATTAACTTTCGCATTAAAAGTAGCCGGCGAATGTCCTGATAAAAAAGTAACCGTTCTTACAAAAACACGAAGCGATGAAACGAACACCAAATATGCCCAGGGCGGAATCGCGGGGGTGACAGATTTTTCTCAGGATAGTTTTGAAAAACATATCCAGGATACATTGATCGCGGGCGATGGGCTGTGTAACCGGAGTATAGTTGAGATCGTAGTTAAGGAAGGTGTGGAACGCATCGACGAACTCATACATTGGGGCGCGAATTTCGACCGGGGAGCAGATGGCGACTATAAACTCGGTAAGGAAGGCGGCCATAGTGAGAACCGTATTCTGCATCATAAAGATGTTACCGGCCGCGAAATGGAAAGAACCTTGCTGGAAGCGTTAAATGCTGCACCTAATATTCAGTTGATCAGTCATTGCTTTGTGCTGGATCTTATTACCCAACATCATCTTGGATATCTGGTTACTAAATCAACTCCGGATATTGTTTGCTATGGCGTATATGTTTTGAATCTGAATACAAGCAGGATCGAAAAAATAACCTCAAGGGTCACATTGCTTGCTGCGGGCGGAAACGGCCAGGTGTACAGAAGTACAACCAATCCCGCTATCGCAACAGGTGATGGCGTTGCAATGTTTTACCGCGCGAAAGGAAGAATTGAAAACATGGAATTTATCCAGTTCCATCCCACGGCATTGTATGAACCTGGTATTCGCGGACAATCGTTTTTAATTACTGAAGCAGTAAGGGGTGATGGCGCCGTGCTCCGCAACCAGGAAGGAGAGGCCTTCATGAAAAAATATGATGAGCGATTGGAACTGGCTCCAAGAGACGTGGTTGCCCGCGCGATCGATAATGAAATGAAGATTGCCGGTACAGAGCATGTATTCCTGGATTGCACAAAAATGAACCTCGATAATTTCCTGGAACATTTTCCCAATATCTACGCGAAATGTAAAAGCATAGGAATTGATATCAGCAAAGATTTTATTCCCGTTGCGCCAGCGGCACATTACAGTTGTGGCGGGGTGAAAACCGATGAGTGGGGAAGAACGTCCATTAAAAATCTATATGCCGCTGGTGAGTGTGCAAGTACAGGACTGCATGGAGCAAACCGGCTGGCAAGTAATTCTTTACTCGAAGCAATGGTATTCGC
>JAEWDG010000306.1 GCA_023390215.1 Bacteroidota bacterium
GCCCAGCCTTATGGTACATAATTTTTTTACATTCAGTTCGAAGCCTGCGGTTTTTAAATTATGCTTCAAAAAAGAATAATCAAAATTCACATTATGCGCCACAAATATGCAGTCTTTAAGTATCGCGTAGATCTCTTCCGCGATCTCTTCAAAGAAGGGAGCACCCTGAACCATTTCATCAGATATACCAGTAAGCGCTTTTATGTAAACGGGTATAGACTGACCTGGATTTACCAGGCTATGATATTGGTCTATTATCTTTTCACCATCGTGAACACAGATCGCGATCTCCGTTATACCATGCGAAGCGGCATGTCCACCGGTAGTTTCTATATCAACGATCGCGTACATTAAGCAGGCAATTTACTAACATATTTAGTTTTTAACGCAAACTCCTTATGAAATTTTAAGCCCTCCCCTTTTCAACACTTATTTTTGCAGCCCAACTAACCTGAAGATGATGGAATTGAGTAAAAATTTTGAGCCATCCGCAACCGACAGCAAATGGTATGCGCATTGGATGAACAAAGGTTATTTCTATAGTAAACCCGACCATAGGGAGCCCTATACCATTGTAATTCCGCCCCCGAATGTAACCGGCGTTTTGCATATGGGCCATTGCCTGAATAATACGATTCAGGACATCCTGATCCGTTGTGCGCGTATGTCGGGCAAGAATGCCTGCTGGGTGCCGGGAACGGATCATGCTTCAATTGCCACGGAAGCTAAGGTGGTACAAATGCTGCGCGAAAGAGGCATCAGCAAATCAACTTTATCCCGTGATGAATTTCTTTCTTTCGCATGGGAATGGAAAGAAAAATACGGCGGCATCATTCTTCAGCAGTTGAAAAAACTGGGTTGCAGCCTGGATTGGAACCGCACGTCATTTACCATGGATGATGATTATTACAAATCGGTGATCCGGGTTTTTAACGACCTCTATAAGAAAGGTTTGATCTACCGGGGTAAAAGGATGATCAACTGGGATGTACGGGCGTTGACCGCTCTCAGCGATGAAGAGGTAATCCGCAAACAAACACAACAAAAACTATATTATCTAAAATATGATATTGATAACGGCAACGGTGAAACGATAACCATCGCGACCGTAAGACCCGAGACCATAATGGGTGATACTGCCATTTGCGTAAACCCCAATGATGACCGTTACAAACACCTGCATGGCAAGTATGCAAGGGTGCCTCTGATCAATCGCCGCATTCCGATCATCACTGATGAATATGTTACTACAGATTTCGGGACGGGAGCACTGAAAGTTACGCCGGCGCACGATATGAACGATTACCAGCTCGGACAGAAACACAATCTGGAGATCGTAGATATTTTCAATGACAATGGAACACTTAATGAAGCAGCTCAAATTTTTATTGGCCTTGATCGCTTCGAAGCAAGAAAACAAATTGTTCCCGAACTGGAAAGCAAAGGCTATCTGGTAAAAACTGAAGATTACAGCAGTGAAGTAGGATACAGCGAAAGGACGGACGTTGTTGTGGAACCGCGCCTGAGTTTGCAGTGGTGGGTAAGCATGCCTGAACTTTCAGAAAAAGCACTCGAAGTGGTGATGAATGGCGACATTCAATTTCATCCTGCCAAGTTTAAAAACCTTTACCGCCATTGGATGGAAAACATCAAAGACTGGTGCATCAGCCGGCAGCTTTGGTGGGGACATCGCATTCCAGCCTGGTACGATGAGAAGGGGAACTATGTAGTTGCAACAAATGAAGCAGAAGCCTATGAAAAATATTACGAAAATTTTGGCGGCGATAACATCAAATTAAAACAGGATGAAGATTGCCTGGACACCTGGTTCTCGAGCTGGCTCTGGCCTTTTGAGGTGTTTAAAGGTTTATCTGACCCTGGCAATAAAGATGTACAATACTACTATCCTACCAATACCCTGGTAACAGCACCGGAGATCATTTTTTTCTGGGTTGCGCGAATGATCATAGCGGGTGAAGAATATATGCACGAGATCCCGTTTAAAGATGTATACTTTACGGGAATTGTAAGAGATAAACTCGGCAGGAAAATGAGTAAAAGCCTGGGAAATTCGCCCGACTTACTCGCCCTGATTGATAAATATGGTGCTGATGCTGTTCGGTTTGGAATCATGATTGCCTCTCCTGCCGGTAATGACCTGTTATTTGATGAAAGCAGTTTGGAACAGGGAAGGAATTTCAATAATAAAATGTGGAATGCACTGAAATTGGTGAAGATGTGGGAAGGGAGGCAAATTGCAGATAAAAGCGGCGTTCCGGATTTCGCTGTGAGTTGGTTCGCCAGCAGGCTGGCCGAAGCACGCGCTGAAGTGGATCAGTTGATCAGTCAGTTCCGTTTATCAGAAGCGCTGAAAACCATTTACACATTGATTTGGGATGATTTCTGTTCATGGTATCTGGAATGGGTTAAGCCGGGTTTTGAGCAACCCATACATACAGATACGTATCGCGCTACAATTAATTATTTTACCGAATTAATGCAGTTACTGCATCCGTTCATGCCGTTTATCTCGGAAGAGATCTATCAATTGCTTGAAAAAAGAGAAGATGATCTTTGCGTGAAACAATGGGGCATTCCGGGTGAACCTGACAAAGAAGTTCTATCAAAAGCTGACATGCTGAAACATGCAATTACCGGTGTAAGAGATGTGAGAAACAAACAACAACTTAAACCCAAAGAAACCGTTGAGCTGTATATTTCCACAGAGACCAGGGAGACCTATACCGGCATCCAGGAAATTCTTAAAAAGCAGGTAAACGCATCTGCTTTCAGTTTTGATGAAGCACCCGCGAATTCCTCGACCGTACTGATCGGTAAGGATAAGTTCTTCATTAAATCGGAACAGGTGGTTGATGTGGCGAAACAAAAAACTGATATGGAAAAAGAGCTGGAGCATTTGCGGGGTTTCCTTGTATCGGTAGAAAAAAAACTGGGCAACGAGAAGTTTGTGCAGAATGCCAAACCTGAAGTCATTGAACTGGAAAGAAAAAAACAGTCAGATGCAATAACCAAAATCCGGATCATCGAAGAAAGCCTGGCTGCACTGTAAACGTTAAATCAATTTCTGACCGCCTCAAAAATGTCGTGAATCAGCTAATTTAGATCTATGAAAAAACGTTTGGGACTAAGCATGTTGTTTTTGCTTATTGCGGGCTGTTGGAGTGTAATGGCGCAAAAGCCGGCAAACAAATACAAGCCTCCAAAACTCGTCACGCAGTTGGGAACTGCAAAGGATTCCGTAGCCCTTTCTCCGGAAGAAATCGGAAAGCTGGTGTCTATGCCTTTGTTAATAACCGATGCGGCCGGCGGCAAATATGAAATCTCTTCCTATCAATTGGCATATAAACGTATGGCTTATGTGGAAGACGAAGAAACGGGAAAAGTCTCTCCGGCCAATTCTGTAGTAGCCGAACTATTCAGGCAGACGCCACTCTCTAAAATATGGATCATTCAGATCCAGGATCAGATCCACCAGGGAGAGTCACTAATATTTTTTGATGTGTTTGTAAAAGATGCTAAAGGCCGGATCCTGAGAGCGCCGGATCTCAAACTCGTTGCACAATAATTCATCGATCATACGTGTAGCAGAAGCCGGAGATATCCCTTCGATCAGAAACCTTGCGCTGGAAATATGGCCCCTGGTATATAAAGAGATTATCTCAGAAGAACAGATCGGGTACATGCTGAATCTCATGTACAGCGCGTCTTCTTTGTCCGGTCAGATGATTTCAAACAAACATCAGTTTCTAATTTTGGAAATTGAAGGACGACCATCCGGATTCGCAGCTTATTCAAAAAAATCAGACCGGGAGCCAACTGTATTCCGGCTTCATAAATTATACCTGCTGCCCACTTTGCACGGCAAGGGATTCGGCAAAAAATTATTGACAGAAGTTGAGCAGGGCGCCAGGAAAGAGGGCGCGATGAAACTGGAGTTGAATGTAAACCGGAAAAATCCGGCATTTTACTTTTATACCAAAAACGGTTTCAACATCCTTCGGGAAGAAGATATTGATATCGGCGAAGGCTTTTTTATGACTGATTATGTAATGATCAAAGATCTTTACCAAACCAGCTGATGGGTTTGTTTGATAATGCCCATTACGAATACGCTCTGCACATTTCCCATGTTTTCGATCTGGCTTAACCGATTGACGTGAAAATCGTAATAGCTATCCATATTCTCTTCCACCACTTTCAGCATAAAATCATACGCTCCGGAAATATTATAACATTCAATAACTTCCGGTAGGGCCTGTACGGCTTTAATAAACCTCGCTCCCGCATTCCGGTTGTGTTCTTTAAGTGATACGTAACAGATAACCATTAATCCCCTCCTTACTTTGGTATGGTCGAGCAATGCGGCATATTGTTTTATTACGCCCGTTTGCTCCAGCCGCTTGATACGCTCGTGAACCGGCGTGGTGCTGAGGTGAACTTTCTCCGCAATCTCTTTTACCGTAACCCTTGCATTTTGCTGTAATATTTTGAGGATCTCAATATCTGTTTTGTCCACTAAAGACGAAATACCAGTATTTTCTTCTCTATTTCCCTTTGAAACGGCCATAAAATCTATGTTTATTCTATATGATATCCAATTTAACTAATTTTATCCTGATTTTATTATTAACAGTAGGATATTTCACTGGAAGCTTATTTTTGTGATCTAAAATCAAATAAATATGTCGACAATCGCCGAAAAAGGGATCGATTTTAAACTCGCTTACAAGGTAAAAGATATGAGCCTTGCTGAATGGGGTCGTAAGGAAATCAGGCTGGCTGAGGCTGAAATGCCGGGTTTGATGGCGCTCCGCAAAGAATATGGCGCTTCACAGCCCCTGAAAGGTGCGCGAATCGCCGGTTGCCTTCACATGACCATTCAAACTGCTGTGTTGATTGAAACGCTGGTTGCTCTGGGTGCAGAGGTAAAATGGAGCAGTTGCAACATTTTTTCTACACAGGATCAGGCGGCTGCTGCAATCGCTGCTGCAGGTATCGGAGTATATGCATGGAAAGGCCAGACCCTGGAAGAAGCCGACTGGTGCATTGAACAGACACTTTTCTTTGGTTCTCCCGATCGTCCGCTGAACATGATCCTTGATGATGGTGGTGATCTTACCATCTTCGTTTTCGATAAATATCCTGAACTGGTTTCAGGTAT
>JAEWDG010000010.1 GCA_023390215.1 Bacteroidota bacterium
GTTGTACCATCAGTGATTACACGAAAGAACCTATCGCTGCCGGTAAAGAAGGTACCATTAAAGCAACTTACAATGCTGCGGGTATCGGTCATTTCGAAAAACATCTTACTGTGAAATTTGCAGGAACAGATGATATCAAGAACATCACCATTAAAGGAGATGTGTTGAGCAAAGATGATTATGCAAAATTCAAAAATGGCGGAGAGGTAAAGGATGCACCCGCTGCAGCGGTAGTAGCTCAGCCTGCTACTTCTGCACCTAAAGCAATTGCACAACCTGCGAAATCAACTAAGCCTGCCACCAAAAAAGCAGCAACCTCCGCAACTAAAAAAACAAAATCTTAATTTAAGCACATCATGCTTATAAGCCCCCGCTTTGCCGGGGGCTTTTTATTGGCATTATTTTGTATAAAATTTTAAGCGATTTCAATTAACCCCCGCCTAAACTATTTCACATGAATGTTGTTCTGGCTTCAGACCATGCAGGCCTTGATCATAAAAATTTACTGATTCCTTTTCTCCAGCACAAAGGATACAGGGTGCAGGATCTCGGCGCTTATGTTATAGAGCCGGATGATTACCCGGACTTTGCAGAGAAAATAGCCCATGTTATCCATGAGGGCGCTGCCGGTAAAGGCATTCTGATCTGCGGAAGCGGCGTAGGGGTTTCCGTTGCCGCAAATAAATTTAAAGGGATCAGGGCAGCCGTTTGCCACGACAGCTATTCGGCACACCAGGGTGTGGAGCTCGATAACATGAATCTTTTGAGCCTGGGATCCAGAATTATTGGAACGGAATTGATGTATGAACTCGCCGACATCTTTCTGAAAGCCAAATTTTCAGGTGAAGAACGACATCTGCGAAGACTGGAAAAAATCAAAGCAATTGAAAAGAAAAACTTCAGGTAAACAACGACCAGCAGCAGCTCATACGCCAGGCATACAAACACTGCTTTTGGATATAGGGAACGTAATCCTGAGCAATGGTTGGGACCGGTATTCCAGGAAAAAAGCGTCAGACAGGTTCAGGCTGGACCCGCAGGAATTTGATGACAGGCATAAGATATTTTTCGACCGTTTTGAAACAGGTAAGATCAGCCTCGATGATTATCTCCACTATGTGATCTTTTATGAAGAAAGAGATTTCGGCAAAGAAGAATTCCTGAACTTTATGTTCGCCCAGTCGAAGCCAATAAAAGATTCCATGGCTTATTTTCTTTCGATAAAAAACAAATACAAACTCCGCGTTTTCTCGCTTAATAACGAAGGCCGTGAGCTCAACGAATACAGGATAAAGACTTTTGACCTGGGTAAACTCTTCGACGGTTTTATTTCTTCCTGTTATGTTCACCTGAGAAAACCCGACAAAGACATTTATCTTATCGCCAGTGAGATCAGTTTTACAGCGCCGGAATCCTGCTTATTTATAGACGACAGGGCGATACACGTTCGGGTTGCGAAAGAAATAGGATTTAACGCCATTCAATTCACAAGCCTTGCACAGGCAAAAAAACAAATGGCCCGGTTCGGGCTAAGCATTTAGTTATGGAAACAAGTTTTCAATACGGAATGATAGGGTTGGGCACCATGGGCCAGAACCTGGTGTATAATATGGCCGACCGGGGATTTACAGTTGCAGGCTACGACAAAAATGAATTGCAGGTAAAAAAATTCAACGAAGAAGCCGGCGATAAAAAAGTGAAAGGTTGGTCGGATATAAAAAGTTTTGTCGCCTCACTTCAGAAGCCAAGAAATATCCTGCTTTTAGTACCGGCAGGTAAAATTGTGGACCTGGTAATTGATGATTTAAAGCCATTGCTGAACGAAGAAGACGTAATAATTGATTGCGGAAATTCTCATTTCACGGATACGGAGAGAAGAATAAAAATACTGGAACAACAAGGTATACATTTCATGGGCGTAGGCATTTCAGGAGGTGAAACCGGCGCGAGAGAAGGTGCGAGCATCATGCCCGGCGGCCCGAAAGACGTGTATAACCGCGTGGCCGGCGTTTTGGAATCGGTCGCGGCAAAGGTAGATGGCGTTTCCTGCATTGGTTATATGGGAAGCGGTTCAGCAGGACATTATGTAAAAATGGTACATAACGGGATCGAATACGCGATAATGCAACTGATCTCCGAATCTTACCACCTGCTCAAGGTGATCGGCGGATTAAATAACCAGGAACTCAGCGCCGTGTATGCTGATTTTAATGATTCCCCTTTACAATCTTACCTGCTCGAAATTACCTCCGCGATTTTTCTCCAGAAAGACGGAGAAACTGAAAATGACCTGGTGGATATGATCCTTGACCGGGCATTTCAGAAAGGAACAGGTGCCTGGACCTCACAGGACGCGATGAATATGCAGGTACCCGTTCCCGGTATTGATGCAGCGGTGGCGCAAAGAGAGCTCACAACAATAAAAGAAGAAAGAGTATCCGCGCATAAAATTCTTAAACCGCATCATGAACTGATCAGGGTTGAACATGCAGGTTTGATCAACCTGCTGAAAGATGCCCTCCACTTCTGCATGATCAATGTCTATGCGCAGGGAATGTCGTTACTGAAACAGGCTGACAAAACTTATAATTATGGGATCAACCTGCCTTTGGTAGCTTCAATATGGAGAGGCGGATGCATCATCCGCTCAAAAATGTTAGTGGACATTACCAAAGTATTCAAAGAAGAACCGGAAATCAAAAATTTACTTACGGCAAAAGTTTTTGTGGACACACTTGTAGAATCCCAAAAACATACACGCTCTGCCATCACCACTGCAGTGAATGCGGGCATACCCGTTCCGGCCATGATGGCCTGCCTGGCATATTACGACAGTTATCGCAGTGAATGGCTGCCTGCCAACCTCATTCAGGCGCAAAGGGATTTCTTTGGCGCACATACATATGAGCGTATAGATAAACCCGGAAATTTCCACACAGAATGGAGCATAAAAATTAATTGATATGCAGAACAACAC
>JAEWDG010000251.1 GCA_023390215.1 Bacteroidota bacterium
GAATACGGCCGTCAGCAACTAACCTTTGCAAAGAGAGACGTGCAATTTCCCGACGCAAAGGATCAAAAGACGAAAGCACAATCGCTTCCGGGGTATCATCAACAATCAGGTCAACACCGGTTGCCGCTTCAATAGCGCGGATGTTCCTTCCTTCTCTCCCGATGATCGATCCTTTGATCTCGTCGCTTTCAAGATTGAAAACGGAAATCGTGTTTTCAATAGCCTGTTCTGCAGCCGTGCGTTGTATGGTTTGTATTACAATTTTTCGGGCTTCTTTTCCGGCTTTTTGTTTGGCATCTTCTATTATTTCCTGCTGAAGTGCGATAGCCTGTGTATGGGCTTCCTGTGTGAGGCTTTCAATCAGTTGCTTTTTAGCGTCATCCGCAGAAAGACCGGCCACTTTTTCCAGCCTCCGGATATGTTCTTCCTGGTGCTTTTCAAGTTCTGTACGCTTGATGTTTACAATCTCGATCTGGCGGTTCAGGTTTTCCTTGATCGCTTCGGTTTCCTTAAGCTGTTTTTCTACGTTCGCATCCTTTTGGTTAAGGCTCTGTTCTTTTTGTTTGATCCGGTTTTCAGCTTCATGGATCTTTTGGTTACGGAGCAGAACTTCTTTGTCGTGCTCTGCCTTCAATTGAACAAATTTTTCCTTCGCCTCGAGTAATTTTTCTTTCTTAAGTGTTTCAGCTTGTGCCTGTCCGTCGGCGATTAGTTTTGCAGCCTGTGCTTCCGCTTCTTCAACCTGCTTTTTTGTGTTACGGGCAAATAAGATTTTACCCAGGAGAATGCCCAAAATGAGCGCTACGGCTCCTATGATGAGGGTCGTTATACTTAGATCCATTAATCAATATGTGTTTTACTTGATTCACAATGAGTTATATCCTTCTAATCAAAAAGGTCAGGGGATAGTCAGCGAAGATAGTGATTTTCAACACATATTAGAAGCTACCGGGCCGAACAGGTCAGATATTGCGCGCTATCAGATTTTCCATTTTTTCGATCTGTTCCAGCAATTCTTTTTCAGCTTGGGGGTCGAAACTTTCCGTACCCGACTGCGTAGCGTACCAGATCACTACCATGGCGATATAATCCTGCATATCCTTGCCCGCGAACTGGGTTTTGAACTCAATGATCTTGTCATTAATCAGTTTGAGCGTTTTGCGGATCGCTTCCTCGTGCTCAGGGGACGTACGAATCCGGTAGGTCCGGTCAGCGATGAGAATGTTTATGGGAATTAGATCCGACATATTATTGGTGTTGAAGCATCTGAATGCACTGATCTATTTGTTTGATGTAGCCGTTCAGTACTTTCTCAAAAGCGGCTTTATCCGTTTCATTCATCTTACCGGCTGAAGCTTTCAAGACATGTTGCTGCTCTTCCATAAGCCGAACCCTGTTCAGCAACTCTGCTTTTTCCGCCTCAAGCTTCTCGATTTTAGCAGCCTGCACCTGACACTTCTTTTGAAGGTCGGCATAACGGCGGATCAGATCCTGAAGCCTGCCGGTTAACCTGGTAATATGTTCACGGATCTTTTCCAATTTATTTTCGGATAACGGCCCCGTTTTTAGTTTCAAATGCGGTGATCAATGTATTCATCATGGTTTCAGTTTCCTCATCGGTAAGGGTTTTCGTTTCATCCTGTAAAGTGAAACTGATGGCCATTGCTTTTTTGTTTTCACCGAGCTTCTCGCTTTCAAAAAGATCAAATAAGGCCAGTTTTTTCAATTCCGGGATATTCACCTGCTTAACCGTATCTCTCAGGGCGCCATAACTCACTCCTTTATCAACAACCAGGGAAAGATCACGGGTTACCGCAGGATATTTTGGAATCTCGCGGAAAGTTACACGTTGTTTACTTACTAAACTCAACAGCACATCCCAGTTGAGCTCGGCGTAAAAAACCGGTTGTTTTATATCAAATATTTTAAGAAGTTTCTGACTCACCTCTCCAACGAAACCCATTTCCTGTTTTTTAACCTGAATACCAGTGCTGTTTATATAGCCGCTCAGGTTAACATCCTGAAAACTCATTGCGGGCGTTCCAGCGAAATGTAACAGATTCTCGATGATGCCTTTTAATTGAAAAAAATCTGTCCGGTGAGATTTGATTCGCCAACCCGGTTCACTGCTTCCCGTGATATAGATACAGAGTTTTCTTGTTTCTGTAAATTGATTGTCGGCATGGCTGTAAATTTTTCCAAATTCAAAACAGCGCAGGTCGTTGTTCTTACGGTTCTGATTATGCGCAACGACTGCTAAGGCAGATTGTACCATTGCAGGGCGTAAAATATCCAGCTCAGAACTCAGGCTGTTTATCATGCGGGCGGATGTGGCCAGCACTTCTTCATTGTAATAAGCACTGTTGGTAATGCTGTTGGTGAAGGTTTCATAAAAACCCAATCCCACGAGGTGGTTTGCGAGTTTCTCTCTTAAAGACCTGGCGTTCGCAGTTGAATCGATTGAAGGGGTGATATAGATCCCTTTCGGAATTTCAATATTGTCCAGCCCATCGATGCGCATGATCTCTTCCACAAGATCAGCCGGTGCATGAATATCCGTTTTGCTGGTAGGTACGTTAACCTTAATTTTTTCTTCTGAAATGTTCAGAATTTCAAACCCGAGGTTATTTAAAACCGATCTGACTAACGGTGAGGGATAAGCTTTTCCACTCAACTTCTTCAGGTAATCAAAATCGAGTTCAACAGTTCGTGCCGCCGGAGGAGCGGGGAATACGTCAGTAATCTTTTCTACAACCGCACCGGGGCAGGTTTCCCTGATCAGATCCACCGCACGTAGCAACACGCGGTAAGTATTACCAATATCCACCCCTTTTTCAAAGCGGGCTGCAGCATCTGTTCTGAGATTATGTTGCAGTGAAGTGCGCCGTATGTTCACAGGATTGAACCATGCGCTTTCCAGAATAATATTTTTTGTTTCTGCTTTCACACCACTGTTGATGCCTCCATAGACTCCGGCTATGCAAAGTGGTTTTTCCGCATCGGCAACCAGAATGTCGCCTTCATTCATTTTTCTTTCCTTACTATCGAGGGTTACAAAAGATTCTCCCTTTCTGGCACTGCGGATAAAAAGTGATTCGTTTAGCACTTTATCCGCATCATATGCATGGAGCGGCTGCCCTGACTCATGCAATACAAAATTGGTTATGTCAACGATGTTGTTGATACTGTTTATGCCGATGATACTGAGTCTCTCTTTCAACCATTCCGGACTTTCTTTCACTTCGATACCTGAGATCTTTGCTCCACAAAACCGTGCACAGGCTTTTTCGTTTTCAATTTTTACAAAATTCGTTTCGGCGTTTCCGTTAGTTGAGCTATATTTTGCAAGCGGATTATCAGGTCTGATCTCCTGGTCAAGGTGGTAGGAAAGGTATGCGCACACATCCCGGGCCACACCCAGGTGGCTCATCGCATCAGTCCGGTTCGGTGTAAGTCCAATCTCGAAAACATAATCTGTTTGAATATTGAAAATCTCCGTCAGCTTTGTTCCGGGATGCAGCTCCGCATCAAGAATTTTAATACCCGCATGATCGTTTCCCAAGCCGATTTCATCTTCCGCACAGATCATTCCCATACTTTCCACACCACGGATCTTCGCTTTTTTTATCAGAAAATCTTCGCCGGATATGGGGTGAACAGTGGTTCCAACAGGCGCTACGATTACTTTTTGCCCTACACCCACATTAGGTGCGCCGCATACGATTTGTAAGATCTGATCCCCGCCAATATTAACGCTGGTGATTTTCAATTTATCCGCGCCGGGATGTTTTTCGCAATTCAAAACTTCACCCACAACCAGGTTGGCCAGGCCACCCCTGATGTTTTCTTTTTTTTCAAGGCTTTCAACTTCGAGCCCGATAGAAGTAAGAATAGAAGAAAGTTTTCCCGGTTCAACTGCATCTTTTACGGCTAAATTTTCCAGTGGCAGGTACTGGCATAACCAATCATAAGAAATCGTCATATATCTGTGCTAGAGCGACAAAGATATACCATTTAAGCAGGGCTTAAGCTGTGGAAGAAATTGCACGGATGCAGCATCAGTAGCACTTCGTTTCGAGATTTTCAAACCTGAATTTTGTTTTTCACAGTGCAAAAGTCACCGGCTCCAAAGTGTTTTATGTGCATAAACTGAAGGGTTTCCCGTGCTGTATTTACAGGCAATGTTAATTCGTTTGTTGAAAACCGGTGGATAAGCGAATTTTGGGTGTCAACCAGTGGTGGAAAAACTTTGTTTGAAAGTTAGTAACAGTTCAGTGTTAATTAATCATTACCAACAGCGTTTATCTTAGCCACCCGTTTGAAAAGCCGGGATAATTTTTCCCCGGTTTTCAGGCTAACCCTAAGGCATCAGCGCTAAAAAACTGATCCGCAAAAGAAATAAAATGGAATTTACCAACCTGAATAAAGACCGCAAACTCCGCCGCAAATCAGCAGTTGATCTGGGCAATATCGTATTTGGAAAAGTGCCGCCACAGGCCAAGGACCTGGAAGAGGCTATCCTGGGCGCCATCATGTTGGAAAAAGGTGCTTTCGATGTGGTGGTTGAGATCCTCAAACCCGAATGTTTTTATGTTGATGCACATCAGAAGATATACCGTGCCATGCAGTCGCTGGCCATCAAAAGTCTTCCTATAGATCTGCTCACCGTTGTGGAAGAGCTTCGCACCAAAGAAGAACTTGAATTTGTTGGTGGTCCTTATTATGTTACCAGGCTGACGAACGCGGTGGTATCATCAGCAAATATTGAAGCACACAGCCGGATTGTTTTGCAGAAATTCATTCAGCGTGAATTGATAAGGATCTCAGGGGAAATACTGGGTGAAGCGTATGAGGACAGCACTGATGTGTTTGATATGCTTGATGAAGCAGAAAGCAAGTTGTTTGAGATCACTAACAATCACCTTAGGAAAAATTTCGACAGCATCGATACGGTATTGGTGAAAACAATTCAGCGAATTGAGGATATGCGTAACCGTCAGGAAGACATCACGGGTGTACCCACCGGTTTTGCAACGCTGGATGCCATTACTTATGGATGGCAACCCACAGATCTGATCATTCTCGCTGCAAGGCCTTCCGTAGGTAAAACTGCCTTCGCGCTTAACCTTGCCCGTGCGGCAGCCATGCATCCTACCAAGCCTACCGCTGTTGGATTCTTTTCGCTGGAAATGAGCAGTGCACAGTTGGTACAACGTATTCTCTCTGCTGAAAGTGAAATATGGCTGGAAAAAATCGCCAGAGGCAAACTGGAAGAACATGAGATGAAGCAACTGTATAAAAAAGGCATCGACCGGTTAAGTAAGGCCCCGATTTTTATTGATGACTCAGCAGCTTTAAACATCTTTGAATTGCGCGCCAAATGCCGCAGATTAAAAAATAAGCATAATGTAGGACTGATCCTGATCGATTATCTCCAATTGATGACGGGAAGTTCAGACCGCAACTCTAACCGCGAACAGGAGATCAGCAAAATTTCCAGGGATCTGAAAGGTCTGGCGAAAGAACTGCAGGTGCCGATCATAGCGCTTTCACAGTTGAGTCGTGAAGTGGAAAAAAGAAAAGAAGGTAATAAAATGCCGCAACTGAGCGACCTGCGTGAATCGGGTGCCATTGAACAGGATGCCGATCTGGTTATGTTCCTCTACCGTCCTGAGTATTATGACATAAATTCCAATGAATTCGGAGAAAGCAATAAAGGGGAAACCCATGTAAAAATTGCCAAGCATCGTAATGGTAGTCTTGAAACCATTAAGCTAAGGGCGCTGTTGCATATTCAGAAATTCGTGGAAGACGATAATCTGGGAGGGGGTGGTCCGGGAGGTGCTGCTCCGCCCATCCCTGCAGGCGGAAACTGGCGGCCGCTAAGCCCTGCGGAAGGCGGTGACGGTGGTGCGAGAATGTATATACAGAAAGGAAGTAAAATGAATGATGGTGAGTTTGATGAAGAAGCACCATTTTAAATAACAAATGGGATGAGTAATTTTGCTCATCCTTTTTTATGCCTGTTCCTTTTTTTTATACGAGAGAATTACCTGTTGAAGGCCAGATCCACCTCAGTGAAGAATCTTCCCATCATATTTCACAGGTACTGCGGATGGAATCAGGAGAGCGTTTACGCCTTACCGATGGTATGGGAAACCTATATGACGCAGTGATCGTTGACGCACACAAAAAACATACGATCACTTCGATTCTCAGTCACCAGGTCATGGCGCCACCTCACGTAAAGACGGCTATAGCCATTTCCCTTTTGAAAAATACTACACGTTTCGAATGGTTCCTGGAAAAAGCTACAGAAATGGGGATAGGTTCCATCATACCCTTGATCTGTGAACGAACGGAGAAGCAAAATTTCCGTTTTGAAAGAATGCATGGTATCATGGTAAGTGCTATCCTGCAATCTCAGCAGGTGTGGTTACCCTCGCTTACAGAACCCAGAAAATTTAAGGAAATCCTCGAGGCCGATTATCAGCAAAAATTTATCGCACATTGCGAAGATCGAAAAGAGAAAAAAAATATTAAAAGTTTCAATGGCCTATCAGACAGTTTAATGCTTATTGGTCCTGAAGGGGATTTCAGTTCTAAAGAAATTGATCTGGCAATAGATGCAGGGTTTCAGCAGATTTCCCTGGGAGAAAAAAGATTGCGCACCGAAACAGCCGGTATGATGGCCGCAGCTTATCTTACCCATTTTTAAAAACAGATTAATGCGCGCTGTCTGAATCTTCCATTCTTTCTTCCAGCGTAGGCTCATTCAATCGTACGATTCTCCTGCTTTGTTTTTTGCGCATCATCATATTCAGCATTTCTACCAGGAACGAAAATGCCATACCGAAATAGATGTAGTTCTTGAGGTGTAGATCATGGGCGCGGTCGCTGTCCCAGCCTTCAATAATCAGGCTAAGACCGATCATTACTAGGAATGAAAGCGCCAGCATTTTTAATGTGGGGTGTTTGTGTATGAATGCGGATATAGCCGGGCTGAACATGAACATCACGATCATGGCAATCACAACGGCTGCAATCATGATCTCTACGTGTTGCGCCGTTCCTCCTGCAGTAATGATACTGTCGAATGAAAACACTGCGTCAATTAAAATGATTTGTCCCACAGCCTGTCCGAAAGAAAGTGGTTTTTGCGCTCTCTTTGTTTCGTTCGGATCTTCTCCTTCCAGTTTGTGATGAATTTCCATCACGGATTTATAGATCAGGAATATACCTCCTGCTAACATTACAAGGCTGGCCAGATCAAATCCCTTATTTCCAATTGTAAATAAATGATTTCCTTTTTGCCCCAGCAGCCAGCTTAAACCCAGTAATAAAATACTCCTGGAAATAATACCGATCACCATCCATGCCCGCCGTGCATTTGTTTGTTGTTTTTTCTCTTTTAACCTGTTGAGAATAATGCTGACAAAAATTACATTATCGATACCCAAAACCACTTCAAGTATTACCAACACAAGGAAACTGATGATGCTTTCTGACGTAAATAGATGTTCCATTCTGATGTTTAAAATTTAAGCCTGCTTTGCAAGATAACCGCAAATTCGTTTGCATATGGAAGGGCCTTCATAAATGAAGCCCGTCCACACCTGTATCAGCGAAGCGCCATCATTGAGCCGTTGTTCTGCATCTTCGCGGCTGAAGATTCCTCCACTGGCAATCAATGGGATTCTTCCCTTTGCTTTTTCTGATAAATATTTGAACTTAAACGAGGAGATACCGCGGATGGGTTTCCCGCTCAGGCCTCCCGCGCCCGCAGTTTCTGCCTGGGATTTTCCCTCAGCGCTCAATGAACTGCGGTCCAGCGTAGTGTTAAAGGCAACGATCCCTTCCAACGAGATTTCCACGGCCAGATCAACCACATCATCGAGCTCTGCCTCTGAAAGATCCGGCGCTATTTTCAGGAAAATGGGTTTGATAACGCCCATGGATATTCGCTTTTCTTTCAGCTTCCGGAAAATAACGCGGAGTGCATCTTTGTCCTGCAATGCTCTTAAGCCGGGTGTATTCGGGCTGCTCACGTTCACCACAAAATAGTCAACATATGGGGCCAGTTTTTCAAAACAGGTTACATAATCATTCCAGGCAACTGCATTGTCTGTGATCTTGTTCTTGCCGATGTTACCGCCAATGATCAACTTCGTTTCAGGATGACCGGCTCTCCAGTCCTTTAACCGTTTGGCGATCGCATCTGCACCGTCATTATTAAAGCCCATCCGGTTGATCAGCGCCTGGTCTTTTTTCAACCTGAACAATCTTGGTTTAGGATTCCCTTCCTGGGCCAGGGGAGTTACGGTACCTATTTCTACAAAGCCAAAACCAAGCGCTTCCAGCTCCCTGAGAAAAATGGCGTTCTTATCAAAACCGGCACCCAGGCCCACCTTGTTCCTGAAACTTAATCCGGCCAGATTTGTTATATCCCAGGCCGGTGTATATAATTTGCTGATCAGTACCTGCAAGGGCTTAATGCCGCAAAACATTTTCAGGATATTCATGGAGAAGTAATGAACTTTCTCAGGGTCGAATAAAAACAAAAAAGCACGCAGCAGTGTATACATCGCTGCAAAACTAACCTCCCTGTATTTATACACCTGAAAAAACTAACTTTGATTATAAGGTTGCATAAGCAACTAATTTAAAATTTTCATTATGCAGGAAGCTTATATAGTGGCAGGGTACCGTACAGCGGTAACAAAGAGTAAGAGAGGTGGGTTTCGTTTTACGCGCCCCGATGACCTTGCGATCAGCGTAATAAGAGGGTTATTGGCAAGTATCCCTTCAGTTGATCCGTTGTTGGTCGAAGATGTGATTGTGGGAAATGCGGTACCCGAAGCGGAGCAGGGATTGCAGGTAGGACGAATCATCGCGGCAAGAGCCCTGGGCTTTCAGGCTGCAGGGATTACCATCAATCGGTATTGCGCAAGCGGGTTGGAAAGTATTGCAATGGCTACAGCGAAGATCCGCACAGGTATGGCGGATTGTATAATCGCCGGAGGTACGGAAAGTATGAGCCTGGTGCCCACTTCCGGATGGAAAACCGTACCTGCATATTCAATTGCCAGTGATGAGCCGGACTATTACCTGAATATGGGCTTAACCGCAGAAGCCGTTGCAAAAGAGTACAATGTCTCCCGTGAAGATCAGGACCTGTTCAGCTATAACAGCCATCTGAAAGCAGGACGTGCGATCCAGGAAGGATATTTCAAATCAGGTATTCTTCCGATCACAGTGGAAGAAATTTATCTCGATGAAAAAAGTAAAAAGCAGAAAAGAAGTTTCGTTGTGGATACCGATGAAGGTGTTCGCGCTGATACATCTCCTGAGGGACTTTCTAAATTGAAACCTGCATTTGCTGCCAATGGCTCTGTAACTGCCGGTAATTCTTCGCAGACCAGTGATGGCGCGGCATTCGTAATGGTAATGAGTGAAAGACTGATCAAACAAACCGGACTTAAACCTATTGCAAGGCTCGTGAATTGTGTAAGCGCCGGCGTTCATCCGCGCATAATGGGTATTGGGCCGGTAGCTGCGGTTCCCAAAGTGTTAGAGAAGGCAGGAATGAGGTTGAATGACATTGATCTCATCGAACTCAATGAGGCTTTTGCGTCACAATCGCTGGCTGTTATAAGGGAATTAAATCTCAATCCGGAAATTGTAAATATAAATGGAGGAGCGATCGCATTAGGTCATCCTTTGGGATGCACGGGCTGCAAACTCACCATTCAGATCGTGAACGATATGAAGCGGCTCAGGAAAAAATATGGATTGGTTACAGCCTGTGTAGGCGGTGGACAGGGAATAGCAGGAATTATCGAGAATATCGACTAATTATTCGAACGCTTTGGGTTCGTGTGAATGATAGTCGGGATTATACCTCACGAAAAACCGTATGTAAATCACCCTGCTCAGTCTCATTAGCCAGGGCTGAAGGATCACCAGGAGCACGGCATTAAAAAGCAGCCAATAAAATATCCGGTTATCATCAGTAGATACACCAATTAAAATCAGCCATGCCACAAAGGTTGTTGTTGAAACGGCTACGGCAAGTGCATAACTCACATACCCTGTTC
>JAEWDG010000113.1 GCA_023390215.1 Bacteroidota bacterium
ATGCAGCGCTCGAACAATTGTATAAGGAGCACAAAGACAAGCTGGTTATTGTGGGCTTTCCCGCAAACGATTTTGGTGCACAGGAACCGGGATCAAATGAGGAGATCGCAAGCTTTTGTCAGAAAAATTATGGCGTGAGTTTTCCAATGGCCGCTAAGATTTCTACCAAAGGCAAGGACATAGCTCCCATCTATAAATGGCTGACACATAAATCCGAGAACGGTGTGATGGATGCAGAGATATCCTGGAATTTCAACAAATTCCTCCTCGATGAAAATGGAATTCTCCTCGCCTATTTCCCTAGCAAGGTTTCTCCGTTAAGCGAAGAGATTGTTTCCAAACTCTAAGGAAAGCATTTTTTTTGCCCCATGCTTTTTCGTGATGTCATTGGTCAGCAGGAACTGAAAAAAAATCTTCTCGACATGCTGGCCCAAAACCGGTTAAGTCATGCGCTGTTGTTCTTAGGCAATGAAGGCTCGGGCGCGCTGCCACTTGCGTTAGCTTTTGCTAATTATATCCTGTTACCAAAAAATTCAACGCCGGAACCGGCAGGTCTTTTCGGTGAACCTGAACTACCGGCTTTCAAATCTCCGTCTACTGCAGCGGAAGCTGATGCATGGATGGAGAAACAACCGGGATACCGGAAACTGAAAGAGATGGTGCATCCCGATCTTCATTTTAGCTATCCTGTTTTCAAAAAAGAAAATATCGAGAAACCTAAAAGCAGCGATTTTGCCGCGGAATGGAGAACGTATCTGAAGCTCCATCCGTATGGGAATCTTTATGACTGGCTTCAGTTCATAAAAGCGGAAAACAAGCAGGGGAATATCGCGGTTGAAGAATGCAATGATATCGTCAGGAAGATCAGCCTTAAGAGTTTTGAGAGCGGTATGAAGATTTTGCTAATGTGGATGCCGGAGGCTTTGGGAAACGCGGGAAACAAACTGCTAAAGTTAATCGAAGAACCACCAGATGACACTTTGTTTATTCTGGTGGCAGAGAACGAAAACAAAATACTTCCAACCATTCTGTCACGCACGCAACTGGTGAGGGTTCCCCCACTTCAAAGAAACGATATCGCAAAAGCCCTGGTGGAAAAAAATCTTGCAGATCCTCAGAAAGCGGAACAGGTTGCGGCGTTTGCGAACGGCAATTTCCATGAAGCGCTTGAACAGGTTTCTCATGCGGATGAAGACTGGGACAACAGACTTCGCGACTGGTTGAATGCAATTGTTCAGTTCAGGGTTAAAAACCAGTTGGAATGGATCGACAGCTTTGTTAAGAACGGAAGAGAGAAACAGAAACAGTTTCTTCAATTTTTTATTCATATACTGGAATTATCCATCCGGTACGACTGGATCCAGCCTGAGGATCAAATGCAGGACAGACCGGATGTGGCGATGGCGCTCAGGCTGAATAAGCTTTGTGGCCCGGCGGAAAAAGAGGCTATCCTGGAATTACTTACAAATGCGATCTATTATATTGAAAGGAATGCGAATTCGAAGATGTTGTTTCATGCCCTCACCATCAGGCTCTACCACATTATTAAGAACAAATCGCTAATTTTGGTTTAGTGCGAACGGGGAAGGAGGCTGAGTTACCATGAAATTTGGGTTTTACATCTCTCCATAAAACGTAGTTAACAAGACCAGTTTTTACTGGCCGTTTTGTTTTCCCGGGCACCTAAAAATCATTTTCAAACATAGATAATATTATATATCCATGGGATGTGGAAGTTGTGGTACAGGAAAAGACGGGGCGCCGGGAGGCTGTAAAAGTCACGGTCATTGTGCCTCCGGGGGATGCAACCGCATGAATGTTTACGACTGGCTGGCCAACCTTCCTTTCAGTGATCCTGAAAGCAGTTGCCGGGTCATAGAAGTAAGTTTTAATAACGGCAGCAGGAAAGATTATTACAGAAATACTACGCTTCATTACTACGAGAAAGGAGAAATGGTAGCCGTTGAGGGTATGTCGGGCTATGATGTGGGGATGGTAAGTTTAACGGGTGAACTGGTCAGGCTCCAGTTAAAAAAACACCGTATCGACGAAAAAAGTCCTGATCTGAAGAAAGTATTGCGCAGGGCAACTGAGGCCGACATTGCCAGGATGATGGAATCCAAACAAAGAGAAAAACAACTGCTTATCCGCAGTCGTGCTATCGCCAGACAACTCAAGCTTGAATTGAAGATGGCTGAGGTAGAATTACAGGCCGATGCGAGAAAAGCGACTTTTTTTTATATCGCCGACGACCGGGTGGATTTTCGCGAACTGATCAAGCTTTACGCCGGCGAGTTCAAGGTAAAAGTTGAAATGCGCCAGATCGGCGCGAGGCAGGAAGCGGGAAAAGTGGGCGGAATTGGTAGTTGCGGAAGAGAATTGTGCTGTGCCACCTGGCTTACAGATTTCAAAAGCGTAAATACAAACGCTGCAAGGTATCAGAACCTGAGCATCAACCAAACCAAGCTCAGCGGACAGTGTGGGAGATTAAAATGCTGTTTGAATTATGAGCTGGATACCTACCTCGATGCCCTTCAGTTCTTCCCCACAGATGCGGATATGCTGGAAGTTGCCAAGGGACGCGCGTTCCTTGTTAAGAAAGATATTTTCCGCAACCTGATGTGGTACACCATGCCGGATAGCAACAAGCAATACCCTGTTGCCATTGAAACGGTGAAAAAAATTCAGGCGCAGAACCGTGAAGGGATAAGGCCTGAAACGCTGGAAACTGTGGAAGTAACAACGGGCAAGCCTAAAGAAGTGGAACCGGAATATGCTGATATCGTTGGGCAAATCAGTTTAAAAAGTCTGGAAAAAACAACCCGTAAACGCAGGGATAAGGAACGCTCCAGGCCGGAACAGCGGGGAGGACAGGATCGGAGCAGGCAGCCTAACCAGGAAAAAAATCAACCTAATCAGCAGCGTAGCCTACAGCGGCCCGACAACCGCGGCAGCGATCGTCGTCAGGCACCTAATCCAAACCGGAATACACAACAGCAATCACAAAACAGACCCCAGCAATCCAGGGGACCCCGTCCTCCGCAGAGAGGACCCCGGCCGAACCGCGGAAGGGATGGCCAAAAGCCGGATAATCAGGGATAAATTTTTAAGCATATACTGTGTCGATAAAACTCTCTTCTGTTACAAAAATTTATGGTGAACAAACTGCCGTAAATAAGATCAGTTTCGAAGTGAATAAAGGTGAGATCGTTGGATTTCTTGGTCCCAATGGTGCCGGAAAATCAACCACCATGAAAATGCTCACCGGTTTTATTGAAGCGGATGGAGGAGAACTCGAAGTATGTGGCATTCAAGTGAAATATGGCCACACTGAAACGAAGAAAAAAATTGGTTATCTCCCTGAAGCCAATCCGCTATATGCAGACATGTTTGTACGGGAGTATCTGCATTTCATTTCCAACATACACCAGGTTGCACATCAGAAACAACGCATAGAGGAAGTGATCGGCCTGGCAGGACTAACTGCTGAGAGCAATAAAAAAATTGCGCAGCTCAGCAAAGGATACAAACAACGGGTAGGCTTAGCCGCAGCGTTGGTACATGATCCTGAAGTGTTGATCCTGGATGAACCAACTTCCGGTCTTGATCCTAATCAACTGATCGAAATACGGGATGTCATTCGCCGCCTTGGAAAAAATAAAACGGTGTTGTTTTCTTCGCATATCATGCTGGAAGTGGAAGCTATCTGCGACCGGGTGGTTATTATCCACAAAGGAAATATTGTTGCGAACGACCGGCTGGACAATATACGCGAAGCACATTATGGTATGCAATCGGTGAGTGTAAGTTTCAATGATGCCATAGACATTTCCAAACTAAGAAAGCTCAAAGGCGCATCGGATGTGCAGGCCCGGGATGAACGGAATTTTGTTATCGTTTGCAGCAACGCCGAAGCGTTAAAAAAAGAACTGCTCAGCCTTAGTATCGCTGAAGGTTTGGATATTTCCGCACTTCGAACCGACTCCAGGAATCTGGAAGCGGTATTCAAGTCGCTTACCACATGATTTTTCATTTTGACCTCAGTAGCAAACATTGTTACTTTGCAGCCATTAAAATCTTCAACATATGAGCTATATAGCTTCCATTTTTGCGCGCCAGATTCTTGACAGTCGTGGCAATCCTACCATCGAAGTTGATGTGATGACAGAAAACGAACGATTGGGCCGGGCCTCTGTTCCAAGTGGTGCCAGTACAGGTATTCACGAAGCGGTAGAACTTCGCGATAACAACAAAAAATTGTACGGGGGAAAAAGTGTGCTGAAGGCTGTAAAAAATGTAAACACTGTAATCGCAGATAATTTACTGGGATGGGATGTAGCGGATCAAACCGGAATAGATCAGATGATGATCCAGCTTGATGGCACAGTGAATAAAGGAAAGCTCGGTGCGAATGCAATGCTGGCGGTGAGCCTGGCTGTGGCGAAGGCAGCTGCGCTTGAAGCAAACCTTCCTTTGTATCGTTACGTGGGTGGAACCAATGCGAAAATACTACCGGTTCCCATGATGAATATTCTGAATGGTGGTGCACATGCGGATAATAAAATCGATTTCCAGGAATTCATGGTGATGCCTGTGGGTGCCAATACATTCAGTGAAGGGCTACAATGGGGCGTTGAAATTTTTCATGCATTGAAATCTGTGCTCAAGAAGAAAGGTTACAGCACCAATGTTGGAGATGAAGGCGGTTTTGCCCCGAATATTCAAAGCAATGAGGAAGCAATCGAAACTGTGCTTACCGCAATTCAGTCCGCAGGCTTCAAAACAGGCAGCCAGGTTTCTGTTGCTATGGATGCGGCCAACAGCGAGCTTTGGAATGCAAAAGAAAAAAAATACATCTTCCATAAAAGCAACAATAAAAAACTGAGCAGCGACCAGATGGTTAAGTTCTGGGAAAACTGGGTTAAGCAGTATCCCATTATTTCTATAGAAGATGGTATGGCTGAAGACGACTGGTCCGGATGGAAAGCGCTTACTGAGGTGTTAGGTACAAAATGCCAGCTTGTTGGAGACGACCTGTTTGTAACCAATGTAACAAGACTGGAAAAAGGTATTCAATCCGACACAGCAAATGCATTATTGGTTAAAGTGAACCAAATCGGAACATTAACCGAAACGATCAATGCGGTAAGCATGGCGCAACATAACGGGTATAATACCATTATGAGCCATCGCAGTGGCGAAACCGAAGACAGCACCATTGCCGATTTAGCGGTAGCCCTGAATTGTGGTCAGATCAAAACAGGATCTGCCTCCAGGAGTGACCGAATGGCGAAATATAACCAGTTGATCAGGATCGAAGAAATTCTGGGTGAATCGGCCATCTATCCTAAAGGAAAGATCAGATTCGGTAAGAAATAAACTGACTTAGATCATGTGAATCCCGGGCTAAAAAGCCTGGGATTTTTTTTCCCATTTTCCTTAAAATATCAGGGCGGTTAACACCCAATACGGCAATTTCTATGTAGTTTCGGTGCCCCAATTTTACTAAATTAAAACAGACATGAGGAAATTCTACGTTACGCTCCTGGCGCTGCTATTTGTTGGCGCCCAGGTTTCTTATGCGCAACAGAAGCCTGTTTCAGCAACTGCACAGCAAGTTCTGCAAGCAAGGTCGCTGGTGCCATCTTCGCAGGAAACGATTTCAGTTATACCTGCGGAAATGCAACCTGATCACAGGTTGCCTAACGGATATGTGAAAGACCGTTGTGGTTTCGTTACGCAAATGGACGCGATGAAAGCCATAGGCTACGATCAGAATCAATTTGAAGCCGTTGTTCAGGCTAAAATTGAAGAGATCCGGGCAGCACGTGCAATGGGCAGGGCTTCAGCGGTGAATTATGTGATCCCTGTTATATTCCATGTGATTCATGAAGGAACTGCTGTGGGTACCGGCGTTAATATCCCCGCCTCCCAGGTCTATCAACAAATCGATCAGCTTAATAAGGATTTTAATAATCAGTCAAATTCTACGCAGGCGGCAGCGGCTGCTTCAGGTCTGAGATTTTGCCCGGTTTTACAGAATCCTACCGGAACAACACTGGCTGAACCGGGAATCGAACGCATCAGCCGTGTGGCCCGTGGCTGGACCGATCCAACGGTATGGACTTCTCCCAATACAGCTATCAGTTACATTAATGGAACGATCAAGCCTATTTCTATCTGGGATCCCAGTGTTTATGTAAACATCTGGGTGATCAACTTTACAAATACAGGTCTGCTTGGATATTCAACCTTCCCAACAGCAGGTCTTCCCGATCTTCCTGCAGGTGAAACCAATACTACCGCGGGCGTTGTATTTCTGACAGGCGCTATTGGAAGTGTAGTTTCTCCCGGAACTGCTGCACCATACAACCTGGGCCGTACCGTTACACACGAATTGGGTCATTTCTTCGGACTTTATCATACATGGGGTGATGTGACTACTTGTGGAGGGACAGATTACTGTGCGGACACCCCTCCCTGCAGTGGTGAATTTTATTCAGGTGTTCCAGCCTGTACCGCGCCTACACAATGTAGTGGTCAACGCAGGATGATTGAAGATTACATGGACTATTCCGATGATGGTTGTTTGAATACATTTACCCAAAATCAGGTAGACCGTATGCAGGCAGTAATGCTCTCTGCTCCACGCAGACCGAAGAATCCACCAGCAACACTTTGTACTCCTACGGTAACCAATTCAGTTTCGTTTGTCGCAGCTACAACCAGCGCTTCCGAAAAAGGAACGACTGGTACATGTCCGGCATACACTGATTACGTTATCAATGTTCAGCCTTCTGTTTCCGCTTCCGGCAATGCAACCGTAAACTTTAGTTTTGCCGGAACAGCAACTTTAAATAATGACTATGTAATCGTAGGATCTTCTTCAGTTTCTTATACAAATGGCGAAACTGCTCCAAAAGGTGTAACAGTAAGGGTATATGATGATGGAGCACCTGAATCAGCGGAAACCGTTGTAATTACGTATACCATAACCGGTACTGGTCTTGTTGCCGGAACAACAAATACAACGCATACCATTACGATTGCTGATGATGATGCAATAAGAGGTATCGATAACACTTCACCTACAACAACCCTGTTAAGTGAAAACTTTGGTACCACTGCTGCTGGCGGTGCATTGCCTGCAGGATGGAATAAAGGTTCTTTCTTAAACCCCACAGGTGCGAATGTGTTTACGGTGAACGCAGTGTACGGAAGTGCTACCGGCTTCACAGGAAGTGGCCGCGTATTGCATATCACCAATGGCAACGCTTCTCAGCAAACTGCTGAAACAGCAGCGAATACCTATACCTCTACATCCGCTTCGGATTATATTGCCTTAACAGGTGGCATCAATACAACAGGATACAGCAACATCCGCGTAACTTTTGATTATGCCTGCGTTGGCGAAGAAGACGTTGATGGTTTATACGATTTCGGTTTGATGAGGTATTCAAACACCGCCCAGACTTCAGGGCTGAGACCTGTGTTGAATTCAGTGGGTGATGTAATTACCTACCATGCAGTTACGAATAAGACTACAGTTACAGTTACCCTTCCGGACAGCGCATGTGCAAACAGGGCAAATATCTGGTTAGGTTTTGAATGGATAAACGATAATACCATTGCAGGTTCACCGATTGTTCCTTTCACCATCGACAACGTTGTTGTTACCGGCGATAAACTCGGTGTTGAATCTGTTCTGAATCAGTCTGCGGCTACTACTCAAATGACGGGTCATACAGTACAGTATGTAAGCAATACCAATAAGATCATTGCACAGATCGCAAACCTTAACGCAAATGTGGGCTGTATTACATCTTCCGTTCAACAGGCCGGTGTAAATAAGGTTTCTTTCAATTATACTTCTCCCGGTGGTGCTGCTAACGCATTCCGTACGGAAAAAGTTATTCATATTACTCCGGCTACGCCAAATACTACTGCAACCTATACCATAACATTGTATTATACTACTGCTGAATTAGCTGCCTGGGGTGGTTCTGTTTCCAGTTTGAAAATCCTGAAAGTGAAAGAAGGTACAAGCCTTTCCTCTACACTTAATTTGTCGAACGCAACAATTCTTACAACCACAGTGGACGATCAGCGCGCGACCAAAGGTTATGCTGCATTCACTGCGAATGTAACAGGAGGTTTCTCCC
>JAEWDG010000115.1 GCA_023390215.1 Bacteroidota bacterium
CCTGTAAGATTGCTGTAACCGCCGTACTGTCGTAACCGCCGCTTAAAAAAACGCCGACAGGAACATCTGATACCATGCGGTACTGACAGGCGGAGATCAATAATTTCTCAACTTCTGTTTTCGCTTCTTTATAACTGATATCCAGCTTTGGTTTGTTATAATAATCATACACATCCCAGTAACATTCATCGTCGATCTCCTTTTTTTTCAGGTCGACACGGAGATAATGCCCCGGCATCAGTTTATGTGTATGTTTAAAAATCGACAATGGTGCGAGAATATATCCGTACTGGAAGAACTGATGCAGCGCCTGTGGATTAATTTCTTTTTTAAACCCCGGATGCGGATGAAAGCATTTCAGTTCCGATCCAAAAAGAAATAGCCCTTCGTGCCAGTAATAATAAAATGGTTTAACGCCCGGCCGGTCGCGGAAACAATAAACTTCCTGCTTCTTTCTGTCATAAAGCGCGAAAGCGAACATGCCGATAAACCTTTTCACCATGGAAGGCCCCCATTCTTCAAACGCGTGGAGGATCACCTCAGTATCGGAATGTGAACTGAATTCATGTCCTTTCCCGCGGAGTTCAGTTGTGATCTCTGCGTAATTATAGATCTCACCATTAAAAACGATAGAAAGATCTTTATAATGCATTGGCTGAGCACCTGCGTTACTTAAATCGATAATCGATAAGCGCCTGTGCCCGAGTCCCACCTGGCAACTGTCATTTTCGGTAAAATCATATCCATAGCCGTCGGGACCGCGATGGCCCAACGTGTTGGTACAATCGATCAATATTTTTTCTGAGGAATTTTTTCTGAAATCTATCAACCCCGAAATGCCGCACATGGATCTTGTTTAAACACAAAAATACTGATTAGCGGGCAGCGGAATTGGTTTATTGATCTGCAGTGAGAAACTATATACGGGCGATATTAAGATTATTTTTTATTCCGGATATCATGTACGAGCTGAATGGCTTTCCTCGTATCGGAAAGCTTAAAGCCCTGGCCGGAGAGAATCTGCTGATAAGATATTGTATGTAATTCTGTAAATCCTTCACTAAATTCAAACGCTTCATCGTTTATAGAAAGTTGACGGTATGTGCGCTTTCCTTCCTGCCTGATGGCGGCCGGCAGCATATTTTCATTGATGCTGAGTTTCCAGTTAACTACGGCTTTTTCAAGTTCCAGCATACCACTGGCCGTATCCCGACCGTGTTCCAGCACGTCATTTTGCACTACATCTCCGAAGATCCAGATCAGCATATCGAAAAAATGAACACCGATATTTGTAGCGATTCCGCCGCTTTTCTCAATATCGCCTTTCCAGCTTGCGAAATACCAGTTACCGCGTGAAGTAATATAGGTGAGGTCAACATTGAACTTTTTGCCTGGTTCTGCCGCTGCAATCTTTTCTTTCAGCGAGATAATGGCAGGATGGAGCCTGAGTTGAAGTATGGTGTAAACGCTACGTCCCGTTTCCTGTTCGATCTCTTCCAGTGCGTCGATGTTCCAGGGATTGAGCACGATGGGCTTTTCACAGATCGCATGGGCTCCGATCCGGAGACCGAAACGGATATGTGCATCGTGAAGATAGTTCGGACTGCAAATACTTACATAGTCAACCGGAACATTCTGACGTTTGAGTTTTTCGAGGTGCCGATCAAATCTTTCAAATTCCGTGAAAAAATTTGCATCCGGAAAATAACTGTCGAGAATGCCCACGGAATCATGTTTGTCGAGGGCCGCGATCAGTTTATTGCCCGTGTCTTTTATCGCCTTCATATGTCTTGGCGCGATATAACCACCTGCACCTATTAATGCAAAATTCTTCATCCTGATAACTATTTTATTCGTCTTACTTTATTGTCCTTCAGTTCGTATTCCTGTCCACTTTCCGAACAGGATGCTTTTCCTTCCGCATTAAAATCCAGCCTGACGCCGAATTCACTCATCCAGCCTTTTTGCTTTGCAGGGTTTCCTACCATCAGCGCATAAGCGGGAACCGGTTTTGTAACTACAGCGCCCGCACCAATGAACGCAAATTCACCGATTTCATTGCCACAAACGATAGTGGCGTTTGCCCCGATGCTGGCTCCTTTTTTCACGAGGGTTTGTTTGTATTCGTGTTTGCGCGTTACGCCACTGCGCGGGTTGATCACATTGGTGAACACCATAGAAGGTCCGAGAAAAACATCGTCTTCGCAAACTACGCCCTCATATATTGATACATTATTCTGGACTTTTACATTGTTACCCAATTTTACTTTTGGGCTTACCACTACATTCTGGCCAATATTACATCCGTCACCAATTTCACAATCAGGCATGATGTGAGAGAAATGCCAGATCTTAACACCCTTTCCTATTTTACAGCCTTCATCAACATAACTGCTTTCGTGTTTGAAATAATTTTCTGACATGCTGGTTTATTGTTTTAATTGTGCTGCGTAAATAGATTTTAGTCCCTTTATGTGATGTGCCAGGCTAAAATGGTCCCTCACTCTTTGTTTTGCCAATTCTGCTCTTTGCCCATACGCTTCATACTCCAATACTACATTTTTAATTTTTTCTGCGAGAAGGCCGGCGCTATTTAATGGAAAATATACTGCTGTTTCTTCGCATTGCTCCCTGAACGAGGGAATGTCGCTGAGGAGCAAAGGTAATCCGATGGCCATGGCTTCCAAAACACTAAGTGAAAAACCTTCAAATAAAGAACTCATGATAAACAGGTCATATTCCGGAAGTATGTTTTGCAGGTCGTTGGATTCCCCTTTGAGCTTCAGATTAGCGCCTGTTGAAGCGATCTTATTTTTTAATTCATCTTCCAGAGGTCCCGAACCATAGATGTCCAGTTCTATCGGCTGATCTTTGAGGCGCGACATTGCATCAACCAGTAAAGCCTGATTTTTCTGTTTTCTCAACGCGCCCACAGAAACGATTTTCAGCGTTTCTCCTTTACGTGCTGAAGTTTTCTGCCTGCTGAATTTTTCAAGGTCTACAAAAGTGTAAAGCACAAAACCAGCTGCCACAGGTTGGCGATGAAAGTCCATGTATTCTTTCAGTGCGCCTTTGGAAACGGCAACGATAATGGACGGTCTTTTTTTAAATGAATATTTATCGAGCAAACGAACCCACCATAATTTGTATTCAAGGGAACTCTGCACGAATGCGTGAATGGTGGTAACCAATGGAATTTGTTCCGGCACGCCCAATCTGGCAATCACTGTTGGCCAGAAAAGATGTGTATGAACCAGGTCGACATTTTTTGATTCAATAATATGCCTGAGTTTTTTTGCTGTGGAACGGAAAGCAAGCAGGTGGGGATGATTGAGGTTGATCAATTCGTCACATTCCAGTTCCCCCCTGAAATGATTATTATCGTAAAGGGTAACAACAATATTATGGTATGCCTTCAGTTCCTTTAAAACCCTTACCAGCATGGTTTCAGCGCCACCGCGGCCTAAATCATAAATAAAATGAAGTATGGTTTTCTTCATTATGTTACCGGAATGATATGCAGATCGATGAGTTCCCTGTTGGCGCAGAAAAATTCCCTGCTTATTTCTCTGCCATCTAAAGTAATATGGTAACCACAATCCATAATGAGATCAAAAATATCTTCAAGTTTATCTCCGCGTGCGAGCACCGGCTCGGGATGAACTGCGACGATGCAGGCCGGTTTTAGTTTTTGTAAAGTATGCCTGGCGCCTTTTAATGCATCCAGTTCAACCCCTTCCACATCTAATTTTATAAAGCGGAGATTTTTTACCTTCTTCTCTTTGATATATTCATCAATCGAATACAGCTTCACATCTTTGGCAAACAGTTTACGGTCTTCTTTATATGAGACCATGCTGTTGCTGTTATCAGCTTTGATATCGGAAACATAGAATGTTGCTACGCCATTTTTTTCTCCGACCGCTGCCTGTTCTACCTGCACATTATATTCTGCTTTATTTAATGCAATGGTTTTGCGTAGCAGGGGAATCGTTTGATCAGTCGGTTCAAACGCATACACTTTTCCGGAAGGTTTTACCAGCGAAGATGCAGCAACGGCGAACAAGCCGATATGTGCGCCAATATCCAACACATCATCACCTGCTTTAACCTGTTCTTTTAAAAACTGAAAATTATGTTGCTCGTAGTTTGCAGGGAAATAATTCACGTAGCGGGTAGGAAACCTTATGCTGAAACCGTTGATGGTTTTCGGCAAGCCTCTGCCCAGGGTAATGAAATCAGCGACCTTGTAAATGAGCTCTTTCATGGGATCAGGCGAATAAAAATTTAGACCAGAATTTCCTGGTAAAAGCCATCGTTAATATCAACACAATGGAATAGCTCACTAAGATACTGAATGCAGCGCCTCTTGCCTGCCAGCGGCTGATAAAAAAATAGTTGAGGGTAAGACTGATAATAATTGAAAGAAATGAGAGCCAAAAGATTTTTTTCTTGTCTTTGTAATACAGTAAAAACGAGTAAAAAAAATAACTCACACACCAGATCAGGTAACCTATACAAATGATGAACAGATAGCTCAGGGCTTCGAAATAGCGGGGATTAATAAAATGTTTAAACATATATGGGCTGACAGCAATCACCACTATTGTTCCCATAGCAGCCAAACCAGCATATAACAGAAAATTTCGTTTGATTGATTTATAGTTGATCACAGGTTGCGAAAGCAGGGAGTAAACCTTTGGAAAAATATACTGGAGGATGGCGGTAGACATTACGGTGATCACAGAGGAATAGATACATGCGATGCTATAGATGCCGAGTTTGGAGGAATCGCCATCTGTAAAATGTGCAAGAAAAAATTTATCAGAAGCATTCATTGCGAAGATGCTGATCTGAAGCAGGATAACGGGTCCGCCATAGGAAAGATCATGAAGCACGGTTTTCCTTTTTACTTTGCCAAACAGGTAGCCGTTTTTGATAAAATAATATAGCCCGTACAGGGTAATGATGGTGTATGCGATAAAAATGCCCGTAACCCGGCCTTTCCAGCGCCATACAAAGAATACAACGAGGATGGCAGAGATCCCAAGTTCCAGGATGGTGCGTGCTACATTTACGGCCATGTACCTGTTTGGTTCGTTGTTGCTGCGGATCAGGCTCATGAGTTGTTCGTTGCAGAAGCTCAGGAACGTGATAAAAGGTATAACCCAAACAAACATCAAAGGAAATCCGTAAGCCGAATGCAACTGATCGCGAAAAATATAGAACAGGATTGTCGATATGATCAATACTGCAATAGGGGGAATAAAACCGGAAGTAAATGCCGACTTAAATTCTTCCTTTCCGTAACGGAAAAAATCCGTGGAGGTTGAATGAATAATTCCCAGTGAGAGAAAAGGCATTAAAAAAACCAGGCTGTTGCTGAAAAGACTGAGCAACCCATTTTCTTCAGGCGTTATATAAACCGGGTTAGTGAATATGAAAAGCAAAAGGAAGGATGCTCCCTTTGCAAAGAAATTGGTGAAGGAATATTTTCCTATTGACTGGAGCACGGGATTCCTTCCAAGCCTCACAAGCCCTGAAAATTTTGCCATTAAGTCCCGTTCAGCCGGATATCCTCCGGTGGGGTTTATTTTACTCTCGTGAGGTATTCTCCATAGCCGCTTTTGATCAAAGCTGCAGCAAGTTTGGTTAGCTGATCCTTATTAATAAAGCCCATCCGATACGCGATCTCTTCCGGGCATCCTATTTTCAAACCCTGTCTTTTTTCAATCACCCTTACATATTCTGTAGCATCGTGGAGTGAGTCAAATGTGCCGGTATCAAGCCAAGCAAAGCCCCGGTCCAGTACACCCACTTTTAATTTTTTTCGCTCAAGATAAATTCTGTTTACGTCCGTAATCTCATATTCTCCGCGTGGGCTGGGCTGAATATTTTTCGCGATGTTCACTACTTCGTTATCATAAAAATACAAACCCGGAACTGCATAATTGCTTTTCGGATTTTTGGGTTTTTCTTCAATGCTCACCGCATTATAATGCTGATCGAATTCAACAACGCCGTAACGTTCGGGATCACTTACGGGATATGCAAATATTACAGCGCCATCAGGGTTGGCGGAATCGAGCAACAGTTTGCTGAAACGGCTGCCGTAAAAAATATTATCTCCCAAAACAAGCGCCACGCTGTCTTTACCGATAAAGGATTCACCGATCACAAAGGCCTGTGCAAGTCCATTTGGTTTTTCCTGAACGGCATATGAAAGCGTGCAGCCCCACTGACTGCCATCTCCCAGTAATCTTTTAAACTGCGCCTGATCCTCGGGTGTGGTGATGATGAGTATTTCTTTGATACCCGCCAGCATCAGCGTACTTAACGGATAATAGATCATCGGCTTATCATAGATCGGCATTAATTGTTTGCTGATCCCCATGGTAATAGGGTAAAGCCTTGTGCCGGATCCGCCTGCGAGTATTATGCCTTTCATTTATCGGGTATGGTATTGTTGTGTATAATAGTTTTGATAGTTTCCGCTGGTTACTTCGTTTAACCATTCCTGGTTGTTCAGGTACCAGTCGATGGTTTTTGAAATTCCTTCTTCAAATTGCAGAGAAGGCATCCAGCCAAGCTCATCTTTCAGTTTTGTTGCATCGATTGCATAGCGCAGGTCATGACCCGCCCTGTCTTTCACATAGGTGATCAATTTTTCACTTTCGCCTGCTTCGCGGCCCAGCTTTATATCCATTTGCCTGCACAACTCGTTCACAAGTGCTATGTTTGTCCATTCATTATGTCCGCCAATATTGTACGTTTCACCAATCTTCCCGTTATGGAAGATAACATCTATGGCACGAACATGATCTTCAACAAAAAGCCAGTCACGGATATTTTCGCCCTTGCCATAAATAGGCAGGGGTTTTTTGTTGATGATGTTATTAATGCAGAGTGGAATTAATTTTTCCGGGAAATGATAAGGCCCGTAATTGTTTGAGCAGTTGGAGATCTTTACCGGAAGATGGTAAGTGTGATAATATGCTCTCACAAAATGATCTGATGAAGCTTTTGAGGCAGAGTAGGGGCTGCGTGGATCGTAAGCCGTTTCTTCTGTAAAAAAACCTTCCGGGCCCAGCGAACCATATACTTCGTCGGTAGAGATATGATAGAAAATTTTCCCATCCATATGCTCTTTCCACGCTTCTTTAGCTACCTGTAATAGCGTAACCGTTCCGATCACATTGGTGGTAACAAATGATAACGGATCAGCGATAGAACGATCCACGTGACTTTCGGCTGCGCAATGCAGCACACTATCGAACTTATGTTCTAAAAAAAGATCCTCAACTAATTTCATATCGGCGATATCGCCTTTTACGAAATGATAATTTGGCGCGTTTTCGATATCCTTTAAATTCTCAAGGTTACCTGCGTATGTAAGCTTATCGAGATTTACAATTTTATAACCGGGGTATTTGCTTACAAACAAACGGGTAAGGTGAGAACCGATAAAACCGGCACCTCCTGTAATTAATATGGTTTTTTTCATCACTTAACTTTTGTTCCGCCAGGTCTGCAGATTGA
>JAEWDG010000141.1 GCA_023390215.1 Bacteroidota bacterium
CCGTGAAAGGGGGTGCCATGTCATTCATCATTTCTTTTGCCGTGATCTTTATCCTGCTGCTGGTTTATTATAACACCGGCGGATGGGTTGCAAATATCGCATTGATCCTGAACCTGCTCTTCACGATTGGGGTATTAACAGCTTTAGGTTTTACCCTCACGGCTGCAGGTATTGCAGGCCTTGTACTTACGATCGGGCTTGCGGTAGATACCAACGTGATCATATTTGAGAGAATCAAAGATGAGCTCGACCACGGAAAAACATACCAGCAGGCAGTTCATGATGGATATCGCCGCTCACTTGCTCCGGTAATTGATGCACACGTTACTTCACTGCTTACTGCCTTCATTCTTGTTTATTTTGGATTAGGACCTGTATTGGGTTTTGCCACTACACAAATCATCGGTATCCTGCTTTCTTTGTTCTGCGGTATCCTTGTTTCAAGACTGATCACTGATTTCTGGACTAATAAAAACAGGCATTTTAATTATTTTACCGGTATTTCCAGGAAGATATTCAAGCACGCTAATTTCAAATTCGTTGAGAAAAGAAAGATCGCTTATGTGATCTCCGCCATCGTACTGTTACTCGGTGTAGGATCATTTTTCAATGGTTTTGATGAAGGTGTTGAATTTAAAGGCGGTCGCAGTTATACTGTATTTTTCAGTAAACCCGTAACAACGGAATCCGTACGTCCGGATCTGGAAAAAGCATTCGGCGAGAATCCGGTAATCAAAACCGTAGGTGATAATCACCGCTTGAATATCACTACTTCTTACATGAAGGGTGCAAGTAATGCAGATAGCCTGGTTGAAACGAAACTGTATGAAGGGCTTAAAAAAGTGCTACCTGCCGATCTGAGTTATTCTGATTTTGCAAGGAAGAATATACAAAGCAGAATTGGTGTACAACCCACCATCTCCGATGACCTGAAACGCGGAGCTGTTAAGGCTACAGTTTTCGCGATCCTTATCATTTTCATTTACATTTTTATTCGGTTCCGCGACTGGAGGTATTCTGCGGGTACGATCCTTACCTTATTACACGACGTGCTGATCACCTGTGCCGTATTCTCATTCCTAAGAGGCGTGGTTCCATTCCCGCTTGAGATAGACCAGCATTTCATCGCAGCCATACTAACGGTAATTGGTTTCTCAATGAATGATACGGTTATCGTGTTCGACAGGATCCGTGAATATGCAAGAAATCTTCGTGGCGCTGATAAGACAACAATCATTAACCGTGCGATCAATGATACACTGAGTCGTACTATTATGACTTCACTTACTGTATTCCTGGTATTATTGATCCTGTTCCTGTTCGGCGGAGAAGTAACACGCGGATTCGCTTTCGCGATGCTGATCGGGGTAGTAACAGGTACCTACTCCTCTATTTTTGTGGGTGTGCCGGTACTTATGGACTTCGCTAAGGATAAACCACTGGGTGAAGCAGATACTAAAACAGCAGCAGCCGCGGCGAGAGAAAAAGCCAAAGCTTAATTGAATAAGTCTCTAAATAGTAAATCCCGCATTCCGCGGGATTTTTTTGTTATTCTTTCGTTCCAACTTGATCAGAATTTTCTCAGAGTCCCACATCAACTTTTACGTTGCAAAACAGTTTGCTTCGTGGAGACTCTGAGGGGAGGTGAATGTTTAAATCCCTTTTACAGTCATCCTGAACTTGATTCAGGATCTTTTGAAATTGTTCCTCGCTCAATTAACTGAGAACTTAAGCCCAATACTCCTTCATGAGATTTCGAAACAAGTTCCCTTTAACTTTGGATACAGGTTTTCGGAATAAAGAAACAGAAAAGTGAACCTGGGCTAATGTTAGGTGGAGAATAATATAGTTAGGCCCGGCAGAGATTCGATAACCAGGTTCTTGTTATGAACTTATACCGCAAAACTTGTCCCGCAACCGCAGGTGGTGCTGGCATTGGGATTCTGGAAAGTGAATCCCCGCGAATTCAGTCCGCCCTGCCAATCAATCTCCATACCGGCCAGATAGATTTCGTGGGCTTTATCCATCACACAGGGAATTCCTTCGAACTGAAAAAACTGATCATTGGGTTTCTGCTCATCAAACTCGAGGATATAAGTCAATCCACTGCACCCACCTCCCTTAACGCCTACACGAAGTTTTTTCGATGCGTCAAAAGCAGGGTCAGAAATCAACCTTTTAAGTTCACCGATAGCTGAACTTGTAAAATGAACTGGAGAAATACTGATGGTTTCCATAACAATAGAATTATTACAAAATTAATCCAATAAAGTTGCATGCGGAAACATGGTTCTGGCTTTAAGGAAAAGTTAAGCATCATGATTACTTTTGCGGAATGATGACAAAACTCAGTCTGCTCGCATTTGAATTCAAATTCGCCTATTTCGAAGGCCTGGTGCTAATCATTTGTCTGATCATTTCGATTTTATTGCTGGTCGAATTCCGAGGAATGAAAGACATGATAAAAGAGCGACTGGGATTAAATAATGATGCCATGCGCCTGCAACTTGAAGCGATCGAAAGGTTAACGCTTTATGCAGAAAGAGCAGGTCTCAAAAATCTTGTGGGAAGGATCTTCACCGGCGGCGACAGTGCAAGTCTGCACAGGGATATGGTAGAAGCCATTCGTTCGGAATATGAATACAACGTGACTCAACAGGTCTATGTTTCTCCTGAAGTCTGGAATGCAGTAACCCGTCTAAAAGATCAAAACATTTATGTGATCAACCAATTGGCCGCAGCAATTCCCGGTGATGCCCCCGGTATCGAACTCAGCAAAAGGGTTATCGAATTTAGTATGACCCAGGATGCAGAACTAAACCGGATTGTATTAGACGCTTTACAATTCGAAGCCAAAAAATTGCTTAAACAATAATATGGATCAAAGCTCAAAAAAAATTTTTACTGATTCGGATATAGAAGTTAAAACGCTTTATACCGAATCAAGCTCAACAGATAACAGTAAACCGGGCGAATTTCCTTTTACCCGTGGCGTACAACCTACCATGTACAGAGGAAGGCTATGGACCATGCGCCAATATGCCGGTTTTTCCACTGCGGAAGAAAGCAATGAACGGTACCATTACCTCTTAAACCAGGGTGTGAGTGGTTTAAGTGTGGCCTTTGATCTCCCCACACAAATCGGGTACGACAGCGACCATCCGCTGGCTGATGGAGAAGTAGGTAAAGTAGGTGTGGCAATAAACAGCATTGAAGATATGGAAAGATTGTTTAAAGGGATAAACCTGCAATCTGTATCCACCTCCATGACCATCAATGCGACAGGTTTTATCCTGCTTGCTTTTTATGTTGCAATTGCAAAAAAACAGGGAGCAGATCTGCAACAACTCAACGGCACCATCCAAAATGATATTCTAAAAGAATACGCAGCGCGGGGTACATATATATATCCTCCACAGGCTTCCATGCGCATCATCACGGATATTTTCGAATGGTGCGGAAAAGTGGTTCCGAAATGGAATACGATTTCTATTTCCGGTTACCATATTAGAGAAGCCGGAAGCACAGCAGTTCAGGAGATCGCTTTTACATTAAGTAACGGTAAGGCATACGTTAAAGCTGCACTGGAAAAAGGTATGGATATCAACATTTTTGGCAAACGCGTCTCCTTTTTCTTTAATGCACATAATAATCTTTTTGAAGAGGTGGCCAAATTCAGGGCGGCCAGGCGCATGTGGGCAAAGATGATGAAAGAGCTAGGCGCGACGGACGAAAAAGCTATGATGCTTCGCTTTCACACCCAGACCGGCGGTAGTACGTTAACCGCGCAGCAACCGCAAAATAATATCAGCAGGGTCACCGTACAAACGCTATCTGCTGTACTTGGCGGAACACAATCATTACATACAAACGGATTCGACGAGGCACTAAGCCTACCCACAGCAGATGCTACCAGGATAGCATTGCGCACCCAACAAATCGTGGCTTATGAAAGTGGCGCTGCGGATACGGTGGATCCACTTGCCGGAAGTTACTATGTGGAAACGCTTACCGATGAAGTGGAAACAAAAGCCTGGGAACTGATTGGAAAAATTGATGCTATGGGTGGAAGCGTTAGCGCAATCGAACAGGGTTATATGCAGGATGAGATCGCGAAAAGTGCATACGCTTATCAGCAGGCCATTGAGAGCGGAGAAAAAATTATTGTAGGCGTTAATAAATTCACTGTTGAGGAAACCCATAATACGCCGCTGATGAAGATAGACGCATCCATTCAGCAACGGCAGATCGAAAAGATTCAGGATCTAAAATCCAGAAGGGATAACCAGGCTGTAACGAACTGCCTTGATTTACTTGAAAAAGCCGCAGAGAATGGGGATAATCTTATGCCTTTTATTGTGGACGCAGTTGAAAAATTTTGCACGCTTGGAGAAATTTCCGATCGGTTAAGAAAAGTGTTCGGAGAATACAGGGCTTAGTTCCTGAAGTTTAAACGCTCTGTAAATATTACTATTCCTGTACCCAGGCCATAGGCAAGGAGATCTGTCCATTTAAACCACCCCGTCTCAAACTTCGTTATCGACACCCCACCAATGGAGAGGAAGAATTGATTTTGTGACACACCCCTC